>DNZB01000170.1:0-263 GCA_003506635.1 Parvularcula sp. | reverse complement strand
CGCCTTATCGCCCTTCTCCAGCGTCTTGAACGCGCGCAGACCGCGCTAGACGACGCGGTCGTCGCGATTGAAGCAATTCAATTCGCGGATCGGGATTAGGTCTTCAAATCATACGTTGCGGCGACGGGGTCCGCCCCCTATAACCCGCCTCGCTTCGCGGGGGCCTCGCCCCTCGCAGAGAGGTCGGAGCGTGGCGCAGCCTGGTAGCGCACTTGACTGGGGGTCAAGGGGTCGCAGGTTCAAATCCTGTCGCTCCGACCATT
>DNZB01000099.1 GCA_003506635.1 Parvularcula sp. | reverse complement strand
TCGCCCCACCATTTGCCGCGAAACTCGGCTTTGATCCGCGCCGGATCGTAGGCGGCGCTGTCCGCCCAGCGCAGGAACGCTTCGACATCATTGAGCGGAACATGCGCCGCCCGCGCATGCGTGAGATAAGCCTCGAACGCTGCGTCGATGACGCCGGTCTTCCCCGCGCGGATGTGGCCGTAGCGGAGCGACAATTGTTTCAGCGCCTCGTCAAGCGGGCGTCCCGCCTTCATGAAGAGATACATCGCCGCCGCGATCCCTGCTCGGTCGGCCCCCGACTTGCAATGAAACACGGCGGGATAGTCGATCGCGTCGAAGAGCGATTTCATCGCTTTCAGCGTCTCCGCCGCCGGCGCCTCACGCGAGAACAGGCGAAAACTGACGAGGCTAAGCCCGTGGCGCGCGCATGCTTCCTCTTCGAGGAAGAGCGCCGCGCTGGGGCGCGGGCCGCGCAGGTTGACGATCGTCCGTACGCCGCGCTTCGCCCATTTCTCGATGTGGGCCGGGCTCGGCTGATAGGACCGCCAGACCCCCGGCGCGATCTCGTGGCTGTTGTCATAGAGCGCGCGCAAGACCGCATGATCGCCGAAGGCGAAGTCGCGCAGCGCGCGCCGGCGCCCTTGCGGCGTCTGGAACGCTGCGCGGGTGAGCGGCGCCGGCAAGCCCTAAAACTTCCCGTCGCCGTCGGGGTCGAGCAGACGGTGCAGATGCACGATGAAATAGCGCATATGCGCATTGTCGATCGTCTGTTGAGCCTTCGCGCGCCAGGCTTTTTCGGCCTCCGCGTAATTCGGAAAAACGCCGACGACGTCGAGCGCGGAAAGGTCGCGAAACGTCACGCCTTCAAGATCTTGAAGTTCGCCGCCGAAGACGAGGTGGAGGAGTTGCTGATTGGGCATCGTTGGTCCGTTGCGTGGGCTTTGCTGGTGAATAGCGGATGGTCACTGGCGAATGGCGCATGGAAGGGCAAGCCCGCCGCCGCCGTTCACCCAACCTAGTCCCCCGCCGCCGTCATCTCGCCGACGAACAGCGATGGCGCGTTGGTCGAGCCGCGGAATTCAAGATCATTTGCGGCTTCAAGGCTTGCATACATCTCGAACAGGTTTCCCGCGATGGTGATTTCGGAAACGGGATAGGCCTTCGCGCCGCCCTCGACCCAGAAGCCGGAGCAGCCGACCGAATAATCGCCGGTGTTGGCGTTCACCTGCGGGCCGAACATGTCGGTGACGAGGAGGCCCGCGCCCATCTTCGCCATCAGCGCATCGAAGGAGAGGGCGCCGGGCTTGAGGTAAAGGTTCGTCGGCCCCGAACCCGGGCCGCCGGAAACGCCGCGCGTCGCGCGGGCGTTCGTCTCAAGGCCGAGCTGGCGGGCTTGCGCCGAGTTCAGGAACCATTCCGTGAGGACCCCGTCTTCGATGAGGTTATAGGCGGATGATTGCAATCCCTCGCCGTCGAAGGGGCGCGAGCCGTGGCCGCGCTTGATGAACGGATCGTCGACGACGAAGGCGCCCTTCGGCAGGATGCGTTCGCCCTTCTTGTTCTTGAGGAAGCTCACCCCGCGCGCGATCGCCGCCCCGTTCGCCGCGCCCGCAAGATGCCCGATCAGCGAATTCGAGAGGCGATTGTCGTAGATGACTTTCGCCTTGCCGCTCTTGACGCGCCTTGGCGACAGGCGCTCGACCGTCAATTCGCCCGCGCGCTTGCCGATCGCCTCCGGCGATTTCATGTCGGCGTAGTGCGTCTTCGAATCGTAATCGTAGTCGCGCTCCATGCCGTTATCGTCGCCGGCGATGACGCTGACCGACACCGAATGGGAGGAGCCGCCCGTCTCGCCGAAGAAGCCATGGCTCGTCGCGAACCATTTGCGCCCCTCGCCGTAGGAAGCGCCGGCCCCGGACGAATTGGTGACGCCCGGAACGGCGAGCGCCGACGCCTCGCAAGCGCTCGCGCGGCGCTTCAATTCCTCCGTCGAGGGTTCGGCGTAGTCGCCGAGGTCGAGATCGGCGAAGGGCGCCCGCGCCAGACGCGCTGCGGGCGCAAGCCCGGCATAAGGGTCCTCTGGCGCGGCTTTGGCCATCGCCGCGCAACGCTCGATCAGGCGTTCAAGGCTCACCGCGCTGGTGTCGGTCGTCGAAACGATCGCCTGCCGCCGGCCGACGAGAATGCGCAGGCCAAGGTCAGCGCCCTCCGACCGCTCAACGTCTTCAAGCGCGCCCATGCGCCAGGAGACGCTGGAGGATACCGAATGATAAAGCACAGCGTCCGCGGCGTCGGCGCCGGCCGCTTTGGCTTTCGTTAAAACGCTGTCGAGCAGCGCTTGCGCTCTGGTGCTGTCCATGGCGCGGGAGATAGGCGAGAGCGCCGAAGAGCGCAACGCGGGCGGGATGATCGGCCCTATGCGGTCTCCCGTTTTGCGCCCTCGCCCCATTCGCGCATGGCGGGGAGCGACCACATCATCCGGCGCCATTCGTCCGCCAGCGGCGGCAACGCCACAGGCCCGTAAGTCTGAAAACGCGAAACGACCGGGGCGTACATCGCATCAGCGACCGAAAAACGGCCGAACAGGAACGGCCCCACGCCGCCGAAATCGCGCCGGCAGGTCTCCCAGATTTCGGCGATGCGCGCGATGTCGCCTTCGATCCCGCCGCGGAGGTGGCTGAGCCCCTCGCGCGTGAAATTCATCGGCCAGAAGCCGCGCAAGGCGGCGAAGCCGGAATGCATCTCCGCCGAGACCGAGCGCGCGACCGCGCGCGCCCGGGCGTCTGCGGGCCACAACGCTTTTTCAGGAAATTTTTCGGCGAGGTATTCCGCGATCGACAGGGAATCCCAGATCGCCGTGTCGGCGTCGATCAGGCAAGGCACGCGGCCCGAGGGCGAATATTTCGCAATTTCGGCCTTCGTCTCCGGACGGTCGAGGCGGATAAGGCGTTCGGCGAAAGGGATCTGCGCGTGCTTCAGAAGAAGCCACGGCCGCAAGGACCAGGAGGAAAGGTTTTTATCGCCGATGACGAGGGTAAGCATGGTGAGGGACCAGGGATTAGGGATTGGGTGACAGGTTATGTGCCGCGCGTCCGGTTCTCAAATGCGGGATTTCCCCGCAGTCCGCAATCTGCGACGTCATCGCCAACGTTCAAGAAAATTGACGATCCACCGCGCCAGCAGCGCGCGGTCCGACGGCGCGTTGAGGCTCGCGAGCGCTTCGTCCGCCATCACCTCGCCATAGCGGTTGCGGCGGACGCCGATCAGATC
>DNZB01000334.1:1477-4573 GCA_003506635.1 Parvularcula sp. | reverse complement strand
AAACCATCCCTCCGTATACGGAGCAGGGGATCACAAGACCGTTACCGGCGCGCCGTCACCGGGGAGCGAAGCGGCCGGTGAGGGGTCCATCGCCCAACCCTCGCCCCCCCTGCGCGCCGGGGCGCGCGCTCCAGGGTGACGGCTATCGCGATTCAGGATGAAGCGGCGCGGAGCGCACGGGTGCGATCAAGCGACGTGCTCCGTACACAGATCAGCGGCGGCGCGCAACCATCGCAAGGGTCGGAAACAGCGCAAACAGAACCTGTCCGCCGAGGCCGACCAGCGCCGGCGGCGACGCCATTTCCCGCAGCACCGCGCCAGGCGTACGGTTCATGAGACCGAGCCCGAGCGCGATTTCGGCCGCGATCATAAGGGCGAAGGCGACCGCTCCCATCAAAAGGCGCGGGGCCAATCGCGCTTCGACCGGCGCGCGCCGCAGCACGGCAAGGCAGGCGAACCATGACGCGGCGAGAATGACCGGCGATTCAGCGATCGTCGCGTTCATTTCGCCGATAGCGGGCGCTACAAGACCGACGCGCGCGGCGCCGAGAACAAAACCCGCCGCAAAGACGATGGCGAAGTAAAAGACGCCCGCGGCGAACGCGGCCCTCATCGCAGCGACCAGTAGCAGACGCCGGAGATGACGAGCGCCAGCATGAAATTGAGCAATGCGCCTTCGCGCGCCATATGCGCGACGCTGACGCGCCCCGTGCCATAGGCGATGGCGTTGGGCGCGGTCGAAACGGGCAGCATGAAGCCGGACGACGCCGCCATCGCGGCGGGCGCCATCAAAACCGCGGCGGAAAGCCCCGTTCCTTCCGCCGCCGCCGCGAGCACAGGCAGGACCAGCGTCGCGACGGCGGTGTTCGAGGTCAGTTCGCTCATGAAGGTGACGGCGAGGCAGATGGTCAGCATCAGGACGAATAGCGGCAAGGCGCCCGCGCCGGCGAGGCCAGTTCCGATCAGCGCAGAAAGCCCCGATTTCTCGAACGCCGCGGCGATAGCGATGCCGCCGGCGAACAGAAGCAGCATGCCCCAGGGGATGTCTGCGGCGCTTTTCCAATCGAGCAGCGCTTCGCCCTCGCCGTCCGGGATGAGGAACATCGCCGCGACAGCGAGAAGCGCGACGGTCGAATCGCCGGCGCCGCCGACCCCGAAGAGCGCGGACCAGCCGCCGAAGGGCTCGCTCCGCGTCACCCATAGAAGGACGGCGGCGGCGAAGACGAGCAGCGTTCTGACCTCCGCGGCGCGCCAGCGGCCGGGATCGGGTATGGCGATGGTTTCGCGCGCCGTGATGTTGCGCGTCAGCCACATGGCGGCGAGCGGAACGGCGATCGCGACGACCGGAAGGCCGATCGTCATCCACGCAAGAAACCCATATTCCGCGCCCGTCGTTTTTTCGTACAGCCCGGCGAAAATCACGTTCGGCGGCGTGCCGATCAGCGTGCCGAGCCCGCCGATCGAGGCGGCGTAAGCGACGCCGAGAACGACCGGCGCGTCGAGCGAACGGTCTTCCGCGCGGGAAAGGATCGCAAGCGCGATGGGAAGCAGCATCAGGACCGTAGACGTATTTGAAACCCACATCGAAACGAGGGCCGCGGCGACCATGAAGCCCCAGACAAGCCGCTTGCCCGACGGCCCGACGAGTCTGATGAGGTAAAGCGCCAATCGTTCGTGTACGCCGGATTTTTCCAGCCCCTTCGACAGCATGAAGCCGCCCATCAGGAGCACGATCACATGATCGCCGAGCGCGGCCGCCGCCTCGCGATGATCGAGCACGCCGGTCATCGGGAAAAGCGCGAAAGGAAGGATCGACGTCGCCGGAATGGGAATCGCTTCGCTGATCCACCATGCGGCGCAAAGCGCCGTGACGGCGGCGGTCCAGGCGACGGCCGCGGTCTGGCCGAAGGCGAGCGCGGCAAGGCCGGCCGCGCCCGCCGCCGCAAACCCTGCAAGGATGCGCGCCGATTTCATCGCCGCGACTAGAGCGGCGATTGCCCCGCCATGTCCAGCGTCCGCGAGGCCCCGCGCGGCCCCGCGCCCTTGCCCGCCTTTTCGCCGCGCGCTAGCGCAGACGGCGATGAAAGAGGTCTTCAAGATCATGGGCGAGGCCGACCGCGCGCGCAGCGCCGCGGCGGGCTTCGTCGAACGCGCGCCGGTCGATCTCGCAGACGGGTATATTCATCTGTCAGCGGAGGATCAGGTCCTTGAGACGGCGCGGCTCCACTTCGCGGGCCGCGACGATCTCGTCGCGGTCGCGTTCAACGCCGGTGACCTCGGCCCGGCGCTGAAATGGGAAGCCTCGCGCGGCGGGGCCTTGTTTCCGCATTATTACGGCGCGCTGGCGATGGGCCTTGCGCGCGCGGCGCGGCGCCTTGTTCGCCGCGCCGACGGAACATTCGCCTTTGGCGAGGCGATCGGATGACCTGGCGGCTCGCCGCAACGCTCGGAACGCAGGCGATCCGGCTGCTCGAACCGGAGGCCGCGCACCGCGCGACCTTGCGGCTGATGGCCTCGCCTTTCGCGCCCCGGCTTCGTGTCCGGTCCGATCCGATGCTCCGTATAAGGATCGCCGGGATTGATTTCCCAAACCCGCTCGGGCTCGCCGCCGGCTTCGATAAAAACGCCGAGGTTCCGGACGCGATGCTGCGCCTCGGCTTCGGCTTCGTCGAAATCGGCGGGGTGACGCCCCTGCCGCAGCCCGGCAACGACCGGCCGCGCGTCTTCCGGCTGCCCGACGACGGCGCCGTCATCAACCGTTACGGATTCAACAATGACGGGGTTGAGGCGATAGCGGCGCGGCTTCGACGCCGCAGGCGAACAGGGATCGTCGGCGCCAATCTCGGCGCAAACAAGGACAGCGCCGACCGCGTCGAAGACTATGTGAAGGGCGTCAAAGGCCTTGAAGGCCTTGTCGATTTCTACACGGTGAACATCTCCTCGCCGAATACGCCGGGCCTGCGCGCCTTGCAGGACAAGTCTGCGCTGACGGCGCTCTTGAAGCGCGTCATCGCGGCGCGCGACGGCCTCGGCGTCGCCGCGCCGGTGTTCCTGAAAATCGCGCCCGATCTCGCCGACGCCGACAAGGCCGATATC
>DNZB01000334.1:759-1332 GCA_003506635.1 Parvularcula sp. | reverse complement strand
TCTGCGCTGACGGCGCTCTTGAAGCGCGTCATCGCGGCGCGCGACGGCCTCAGCGTCGCCGCGCCGGTGTTCTTGAAAATCGCGCCTGATCTCGCCGACGCCGACAAGGCCGATATCGCCGCGGCGGCGCTTGAGGAAGGGATCGACGCGCTCATCGTGTCCAACACGACGATTGCGCGTCCCGCTTCGCTTAAAAGTCCGTATAAGGACGAGACGGGCGGGCTCTCCGGCCGGCCGCTCTTTGCGCCGTCTACCGCCTTGCTTCGCGAGTTTCATCAAAGTCTCGGCGGGCGCGTGCCCATCATCGGCGCCGGCGGCGTTTTTTCGGCGGAGGACGCCTATGAAAAGATCCGCGCCGGCGCGAGCCTCGTTCAGCTTTATACGGCGCTCATCTACAAAGGGCCGGCGCTCGTCGCCGAAATCGTCGGGCGCCTGCCGCGCCTTTTAAGGCGCGACGGATTCCAAAGCCTTGCGGCGGCGGTTGGGACATAGGGCGGTCCGGCGCGGAACAGGGGTTCGGCAAGGACCGCCTGCGGTACGCCAAGACAACGATCGCAGGGGGTTAGGCCCGCG
>DNZB01000334.1:0-433 GCA_003506635.1 Parvularcula sp. | reverse complement strand
CGCGCGGTTGTCCCACATGAGGAGCGTGTCCGCGCGCCATTTGTGGCGGTATTGAAACGCATGTTGCGTCTGCCAGCGGTAAAGATCGCCGAGAAGGGTCATGCCCTCGGCCGCGTCCATATCCTCGACGCCGATGATATAGCCCGCGCAGCCGAACAGCGCCGCGCGGCCGGTTTCAGGGTGGATGCGGATGAACGGGTGGCTTTGCGTCGCCAGCGCGTCATCCGACGGGCGAATGTCCATCGCGCGGCCCTTATCGCGTTCGCCATAGGCGCCCGCACGCGCGTATCCGGCGCGCGCGGAATGGATGGCGCGCTTGCCCTCGATACGCCTGTGCAACCCGTCGGGCATTTCTTCGAGCGCCAGATGCTGATTGGCGAACAGCGTGTCGCCGCCGACAGGCGGGATCTTGATGCCGTAAAGGCAGGTGCCC
>DNZB01000061.1:1312-2750 GCA_003506635.1 Parvularcula sp. | reverse complement strand
AGCCGCAAAGTACGGATTTGCCGGACAGGAAAAGGCGCCTTTTTCCCGAGTGTCAGGGAAGGGCGCCGGGACGGCTCTCCTTTTTCAAAAAGGCGTGACTGCGGCCTTCCGTCCCGTCTTCCCCTGACAGAAGAGGGCGCAGCGCCGCCGCCTCGTCCGAACGAAAGTTCAGCGAGTTGCTTGATATGCACGCGCGGCCAACGGACCCAGCCGTCAGAACGCGCGCCCATCCAGACTTGTCAAAGCCGCCGCTCCTCGGGGACGAACCCTTCTTCGAAGCCGCGGCCGTCGCCGTTTGTCGCGCCGGCTGGCGAAAAACCAGCGACCGCCTTTGCGGCCGGCGCTGCCGAAACGACAATCGCGCCGGGCGTCAGCCGCGGCGCGATGGGGGGAGTATGGGACCAATGCTTTTCGAACGCAACACAATTATTAGGGGAATATGTTATGGTTAATTCGCGTTTTTGGGGAATGGGACGGCAAGGCCGGAGGCCAGGGAAGCCCAGATCAACAAAAAAGCCGCCCCTTGGGGCGGCTTTCGTTCAGGCGGAAAGGCCGGCCTTACTTGATCTTGCCTTCCTTGAATTCGACGTGCTTCTTCGCGACGGGGTCGTATTTCTTCAGCACGAGCTTTTCCGTCATCGTGCGCGAGTTCTTCTTCGTCACGTAGAAAAAGCCGGTGTCCGCCGTCGAATTGAGACGGATCTTGACGGTTGTTGGTTTCGCCATGGCGCAAGGCTCCTGACGGCCCGCTTGCGCGGCCGGGGGGTTAAATCGAAGGCGCGGACCATAGCCGCGAAGCCCTGCCTGTCAAGCCGGGATTGCGCGGAAAACAAGACCTAAACGAACTGGACCCGGCCGATTTCGTAGAACCGCGCGCCGCCCGGGGCCGCGACCTCGACCGTGTCGCCCTTTTTCTTGCCGATCAGGGCGCGGGCGATCGGGGAGGAGATCGAGATCTTGCCCGATTTCACGTCCGCCTCGAAATCGCCGACGATCTGCCAGGTCTTTTTCTGCTCGGTGTCCTCGTCGATCAGAACGACGGTCGCGCCGAACTTCACCGTATCCCCGGCGAGTTTTGAGACGTCAATGACCTCGGCGCGCGAGAATTTGTCCTCGAATTCGAGGATTTGGCCCTCGATCCAGGCCTGACGTTCCTTGGCCGCGTGATATTCAGCGTTCTCCGAAAGATCGCCATGGGCGCGCGCTTCGGAGATCGCCTGAATGACGGCGGGCCGCTCGACATTCTTAAGCCGCTTCAACTGATCTTCGAGCCAGGCGTATCCGCCGGCGGTCATCGGAACCTTTTCCATCGTCCTTGGTCCTGAAGAACGCATCGGCCGCCTGCGAGCAGCAGGCGGCCGATGCCCCGTTACGGGCGTAAAATAGGGGCCCTTTGGGGCCGCTTCAAGCGCTACCAGATGCGAACGCGCTCTTCCGG
>DNZB01000061.1:0-974 GCA_003506635.1 Parvularcula sp. | reverse complement strand
ATCCGGTAATAGGGCGGGCTGTGCGGGTCGGTTTCGAGCCGCTGGCGCAGCTCGTCGTCGCGATATTTGCCCTGCCAGACCTGCGCCCAGGCGAGGAAGAAGCGCTGGTCGCCGGTCAGCCCGTCGATGACCGGCGCGACCCCGCCAGAGGTCTGGTCGAGATAGCGGTGATAGGCGGCGTAGGCCATCTGCAACCCGCCGAGATCGCCGATGTTCTCGCCCATCGTCAACTCGCCGGAAATGTTCGCGCCTGGCAATGGTTCGTAGGCGTCATATTGCGCGCCGAGCCGGTCGGTCTTCTCCTTGAAGGCGGCGTTCGCCGCTTCCGTCCACCAGTTGCGAATGCGCCCCTTCTCGTCGAACTCGCGGCCCTGATCGTCAAAGCCGTGGCCGATCTCATGGCCGATGACCGCGCCGATGGCGCCGTAATTGACGGCGGGGTCCGCGTTCGGATCGAAAAACGGCGGCTGCAAGATGCCGGCCGGAAAGGTGATCTGATTAAGAAGCGGATTATAAGAGGCGTTCACGGTCTGCGGCGGATAGGGCCACTTTTCGCGATCGACCGGCTTGCCAAGCTCCTTCGCCTGATCGCGCCAGCCGAAGTCGGCGAGGGCGAGCGCGTTGGTCAGAAGATCATCGCCGATTTCAAGGCTCGAATAATCCGTCCACTTCGTCGTGTAGCCGATCCTCGGCTCGAAGGTCGAAAGCTTCAACAGCGCCTGTTCGCGCGTCGCAGCGTCCATCCATTGGTTCTTTTCAAGGCGCTCGCGGAAAGCGTCGGTGAGGTTCTTGACGAGCGCGTCCATCGCCGCCTTGTTCGCCGGCGGGAAGTGGCGGTCGATGTAGATTTGTCCGACCGCCTCGCCGAGCGCGGCGTCGATCTGGTTGACGCCGCGCTTCCAGCGTTCGCGCTGCTCCGGAACGCCGCGCAGCGTTTTGGCGTAAAACTCGAAATTCGCCGTGTCGAACGCCGA
>DNZB01000352.1 GCA_003506635.1 Parvularcula sp. | reverse complement strand
CAAACAACCTCTCATACTCCCTGATCGCATACCGGTCGGTCATGCCGGCGATGTAGTCGCAGACGGCGCGGGCTTGTTCCGCTTCGCTTGCTTCGCGGCGCCATTGCGGGGGCAGCGTTTCGGGCTCGGAGAGGAACACGTCGAACAGCGCGGCGACGATGCGTTTGGCGTGGCTCCTTGCGCGGTTCACTTTGTAATGGCGATAGACGTTCTCGTAGAGGAACTCGCGCAGGCCCTTGAGCTCGCGCTGCATCGGCTCCGAGAAGTCGACGATCTGGCGTCCCGCATGGCGCACCGCGTCGGCGTCCTTCGGGGCGAGGCCGATGAGGCGCGCCGTCGTCTCGCGCGTCACGTCATCGACCATCGCGCCGATGAGGGCGGAGACGGCTTCGGCGACGACGATGTCGCGCGGGGCGTCCGGATAAGCGGTCTCGACCCGGTGGATCGCCGGGCCGACAAGCGGCAGATCGCGCGCCGCCGCAAAGGAGAACAGGCCGGCGCGAAGGCCGTCATCGACGTCGTGATTGTTATAGGCGATGTCATCGGCGATCGCTGCGACCTGCGCTTCGAGGCCGGCATGGCTTGAGAGCCAGAGATCGTGCGCACGGGCGTATTCGGCGATCGCGGCGGGCAAGGGCTCCTTCTTGCGCGCGACCGGTCCCGTCAGAGGGCCGTTGTGCTTGACCGCGCCTTCCAGCGTCTCCCAGGCGAGGTTCAGCCCGTCGAACGCCGCGTGCCGGCGCTCCAGCTTCGTCAGCAGGCGGAGCGTCTGCGCGTTGTGGTCGAAGCCGTCATAGGGCGCCATGCAGTCTTTCAGCACATCCTCGCCCGTATGGCCGAAGGGCGGGTGGCCGAGATCGTGCGCAAGCGCCACGCATTCGGCGAGGTCTTCATCGAGCCGGAGCGTGCGCGCGATCGAGCGCGAGATCTGCGCGACCTCAAGACTGTGGGTGAGGCGCGTCCGGTAGTGGTCGCCCTCGTGATAGATGAAGACCTGTGTCTTGTGCTTCAGGCGCCGGAACGCGACCGAATGGATGACGCGGTCGCGGTCGCGCTGGAAGGCGGTGCGCGTCGCGCTTTCAGGCTCGGCGTGAAGTCGCCCGCGGCTCGCCTCGGCATGGGCGGCGTAAGGGGCGAGCGGGGCGGGAAAGGCGAGCGGCGTCGACATGCCCTGGGGCATATCAGCCGCCGGCCCTGATTGTCGCTACTTCTTGGTGACGTTTTCGATCTTGTTGAACGCCGCTGCGCCTGAGGCCGCAAGCGCTTTCACGAATTCGGGCGCCGCCTTGATCTCCTTGAGGTGCGCGTCGCCGGTGTTGACGCCGGCCTCGATGCCGATCGCCCGCGCCGAAGCCTCGTTCAGATGGCTCGCCGCGAGGTCCTCCGCATAGCCGATCGCCGATACGGTCTGGCCGCCGCCGGCAAGTTCCTGACTTGCGACCGCCGCGATCGCGAGGAAGCTGCCGACGCTCGACTGCACATTGCCGCGCGCGATGCCGTAATCGGCAAGATCGTAGCGGCTGAGGTAAAAGCCGCTCGGCAAGGGGCCGGCCGACAAGAACGCATAGCGCAGGTTGAAGGCGTTGATCGACTGCTGGTTGACCGCCGGCGCCTCATTGAGGGCGAAAGTCTGCGCGCCAAGGCACCCGGTGTTGTTCGGACCCTGACAGGCAGCGGGGACGATATTCAGGAAATAGCCGTTGATATTGGCGACGATGAAAGGTTGACCGTCGGGGCCGGTGCGCTGTTCCCATTGGACGCCCATGTCGGTGAGGACGGGGCCGAGATTGGCGACGTCAAAATTGCGCATCGTGCCCGCCGGGTTCGAAATGCCCTGCGCCATCGCGCCCCCGCCGACGCCGACCATCATCGCGGCCGCCGCCGCGCTCGCCAACAGTTTCATGGATAACTCTTCGCCCCGATGGCCGCCTCTCGGGCGGCGGCCCAACCCCTGACCCCCCGCGGATCGGGCGGAATGCTCGCCCAAAGCAGGCGGAAAAACAAGGAGCCCCGTCCGGTTTTGCCCCCTCGCCCCTTCCCGTTCCGGGCGGCGAACCCTATTTTCCCGCCATGGCCGAGGTTCTTGAAGCACAGCCCGTCACCCTCTCCGACCGCGCCGCCCGGCGAATCGGGAAGATTTTGAGCCGCGAGCCTGCGGGCGCGATGCTGCGGGTCGCGGTGAATGGCGGGGGCTGTTCCGGCTTCCAATACGAATTCACCATTACGGGCGCGCGCGGCCCGGACGACCGCGCCATCGAAAAGGATGGCGTCACCGTCCTGATCGACGCGGTGTCGCTCCAATTCCTCGCAGGGTCGGAGATCGACTACGCCGAAGAACTCATCGGCGCGGCGTTCAAGATCAACAACCCGAACGCGACAGCGTCCTGCGGCTGCGGGACGAGTTTTTCGGTTTAGGGCGCGCCCCCTCGAAAAATCATTGACTGACGCTATGCGCAGCTCTAGAACAAAAAGCGAACATCGACAAAGCGCCGAATCTGGCGACGAATGTTGAATGACGATCGCTGATCTCGTTCCGGAAGAAATCAGAGCGCGCTTCGACGTTCGTGAGTGGCGTAACGGCCTCGCCGTTTTGCACACGGCGCACCGCGATGCGTGGCAAGACATCGTCACGGTGCTGAAGGAATTCAAACTGCCGGCGAGCGAAATCGTCGCCGCCGGAGGTTCGAAGTCGCTTATTGCGAAACGCGTCGACGCCAAGCTCTATTCGTTGGGTTGGAAAGAAAAGAAGTACGTCACCGCAACGATTGTCGACGACGTCAAATATGATGCGCCGACTCATAGGGTCGATTGCGTCAAGGGACGCGTGGCGCTTGAGGTCGAGTGGAACAATAAGGACCCGTTCTACGACCGCGACTTGAACAACTTTCGCCAACTCTTCGAGCTTCGCGCTATCGACGTCGGCGTCATCGTCACGCGAGCGACGGAGCTGCAAGAGATATTTGACGAACTCGGCAAGGGATCAAGTTACGGAAACTCGACAACTCACCTCAACAAGCTGCTGCCGCGCCTTGAAGGCGGCGGCGGCGGCGGTTGCCCGGTGGTCGTTTTCGCCATTACGAAAGCCTGTTACGTTAATGACCGAAAGCTGACACAATGAAAATGCCGTCAATGGATCTGCTCGACTTCGCCGCCGGACGTTCTTTCGGGACCGTGCTCGCCGACCCGCCGTGGCGCTTTATCAACCGCACGGGAAAGATGGCGCCCGAACATCGGCGCCTTTCGCGCTACGAGACCATGACGACGGAGGAAATTTGCGCGCTTCCCGTGCGGGACATCGCCGCCGACCGCGCGCATCTTTACCTGTGGGCGCCGAACGCCCTGTTGCCGGAGGCCTTGTCCGTCATGAAGGCTTGGGGCTTCGACTACAAATCCAACATCATCTGGCACAAGATCAGGAAGGACGGCGGATCGGATGGTCGCGGCGTCGGCTTTTATTTCCGTAACGTCACGGAGGTCATCTTGTTCGGCGTGCGCGGCAAGGGAGTTAGAACTCTCCCGGCTGGTCGGCGTCAGGTCAATTTGCTGGCGACCCGCAAGCGCGAACATTCGCGCAAACCCGATGAGCAGTACGACATCATTGAAGCCTGCTCGTGGGGACCGCGCATTGAATTGTTCAGCCGCGGTGAACGGCAGGGTTGGGAATGTTGGGGCGATCAGGCATCAAGCGACTATCGCCCGACATGGAAGACTTACGCCTACAATTCCTCGATCGCGGCCGAATAGGCGATGCCGTCGCGCAAATCCTCGAGGCCGCGCCATAAGGTCAAACGGAAAGCAAATCCCGCGCCCGGTTCAGCGCCCGGCGGGCGCCGCCGCTCCTACCAGACCAATAAGATCCCGGCCGCTGTGCTTCGCGCGATGATGGCAAGCAACGCTGATCTTGAGATTTAGCGCCCGTTACTCCAGCCGCGTCACCACATTCGACCCCTCCGCGACCAGCTCCGCGCCGGTTTTCCAGACGTCTTGCCCCTTCCACGCCTGCCGCAATTTCTCGCGCCAGGCCGCATCCATCGGCGAGCGCTCGAAATAGCGTTCGAAGAAGCGCTCGGCGTCCATGCGCTGTTCGAAAGCGGGTTTGTCGGCCTTTTCCTCGGTGAAATAATCGACGCTTGTGGGCTCGTGGAACATGAAACGCGCGTCAGGCGCGGCGACGCGCTCCTCCCCCGCAAGGAAAATCGGCGCGCACATCGACGCACAAGTCGATCCGGCCGCGACGCGCGTTTCGACGTGGTGCGTGCGCTTCATGCGGTCAATCTCTTCAATGACGCTGCGCCCTTCGGTGAGCGCGCCGCCCGGCGAATTCAGAAGGATCACGATGCGGCCGGCGCTGCTGCGCGCCGCTTTGAACGCTTCGCGAAAGCGATAGGCCATCGGCGCCTCGACCGGCTTGTCCCAGACGAATACCACCGCGCCGTCCGCCGCGCGAACCTCCATCGCGGGGCCGGTCTCATAGACCGCGCGCCCGCTTTTCAACGCGAAAAAGGCGAGCGCGGCGAAGAGGGCGAGCGTCAGCGCAAAGCCTGCGCGAATGCGTGTTTCGGGCGTCATCTGCGCGCCAAGATTGACCGACCCGCGCGCCGGGCGAAAGATGGCGCCATGACAAAATCGGCGTCCGATCTCATCCGCACGCGCATCTCGACCCGCGCCTTCCTGCCCGACCCGGTCAGCGAGGCGGAAATCCGCGCCATTCTCGACATTGCGAAATTCGCGCCCTCGGGCGGCAATTTGCAGCCGTGGAAAGTTCACGTCGTGACCGGCGCCGCGCGGGACCGGCTGGTCGCAGCTGTGCTGAAGGCGATCGCCGAAAACCCCTTCGCGGACGAAGCGGAGCTGAAGGTCTATCCCGACAATCTGTGGGAGCCGCACCGCACGCGCCGCTTCACGGTCGGCGAGCAGATGTACGCGCTCCTCGGCATCCCGCGCGAGGACAAGATGGCGCGGCTCATGAACCTCCGGAAGAATTTCGAGTTTTTCGGCGCGCCGGCGGGCCTTTTCTTCACGCTCGACCGGCGGTTCGACAAGGGCCAATGGGCCCATCTTGGCATGTTCATGCAGTCGATCGCGCTCGTCGCGGAAGAACGCGGGCTTGCGACCTGCATGCAGGAAGCCTGGACGACGCGGGCCAAGACCGTCTCCGCCGTCCTTGGCGTTCCGGATACGGAGCAACTTTATTGCGGCATGGCGCTCGGGCGGCCTGACCGCGCCGCGGCCGTCAACCGGCTTCGCTCCGAACGCGCGCCGCTTGCGGAGTTCGTCGCCTTCCACCGTGATTGACGCCGCCTCGCGCGGCGCGGCGAACGCTGCTACGAGGCGCCCCATGGCCAGACCCGTCGCCGCCGCCGCCAGCATCGACATCAACGCCAGCCCCGAAAGGACGCGCGCGGCCTCGCTCGCGCTCGATCCTGTCAGGATCGTCCGCGCGCAGGGGTTGCTTCCAGGGGTCAGGGCCGTGTCCGGACAGAGGGGCGCCTGGTCGGCTGAAGGGCAAATGCGGGTTCTGACGCTTACCGACGGCGCGACCGCGGAAGAAACGCTCCTCGCGCTCGAACCGGGCGGCTATCGCTATCGCATCGCCGGGTTCACGGGGCCTTTTGCGCGCCTTGCAAGTCACGCCGAGGCGCGCTTCGAAGCCGCGCCGCGCGGCGAGGGAACGCGCCTCAGCTGGACCTATGAATTTCACCCGAAGGGCGCCGTTTCCGCCGCGATCCTTTCCTTCCTCGTCGACGGCTGGTGGAACGCCTTTATGGAAGCGGCGCTGACGCGCCTTAAAGACGAGATCGAGCGCGCATGAAAATCGCCAGCTTCAACGTCAATTCGATTAATGCGCGCCTGGCGCGCGTCCTTGACTGGTTCGACCGCGCGAAACCGGACGTCTGCGTGCTGCAGGAGATCAAATGCGCCGACGAGAAATTTCCGTATACGGAATTTGAAGAACGCGGATACAATATCCACGTCCATGGACAGAAGACCTATAACGGCGTCGCGCTGCTGTCGAAGCACCCCTTTGACGAACCGCGCCGGGGCCTGCCCGGCGGGGACGGCGACGACCAGTCGCGCTATATCGAGGCTTTCGTGACGCCGGCGGGCCTTGCGCCCGTGCGCGTCGCCGGCGTTTACGCCCCGAACGGCAATCCCGCGCCAGGCCCGAAATACGACTACAAGCTCGCCTGGCTGAAGCGCCTGAAGGCCCACGCAGAAGAGCTTCTCGCCTATGAGGAAGCGCTCGTCATCGCCGGCGACTACAATGTCATTCCGCAAGCGGCGGACGTGCACGATCCGAAGGCGTGGGCGAATGACGCGCTGTTCCTTCCCGAAAGCCGCGCGGCGCTGCGCGAGATCGTCCATCTCGGCTTCACCGACGCGATC
>DNZB01000351.1:6107-6259 GCA_003506635.1 Parvularcula sp. | reverse complement strand
TTGTGCGGCGGGATGTTCGTCGCCATGCCGACCGCGATGCCCTGGGTCCCATTCGCCAGCAGATTCGGGAAGCGCGCCGGCAGCACGGTGGGCTCGACGCGGTTGCCGTCGAAGTTCGGCTGGAAGTCGACCGTCTCGCGGTCGATGTCCCG
>DNZB01000351.1:3016-5839 GCA_003506635.1 Parvularcula sp. | reverse complement strand
CTCGCGGTCGATGTCCCGTAACAGCTCGGTGGCGAGCGCGCGCAGGCGCGCCTCGGTGTAGCGGTAGGCGGCGGGCGGATCGCCGTCGATCGAGCCGAAGTTGCCCTGACCGTCGACGAGCGTGTACCGCAGCGACCAGGGCTGGGCCATGCGCGCCATGGCTTCGTAGATGGGCGCGTCGCCGTGGGGGTGGTAGTGCTTGATCACCTCGCCGACGACGCCCGCGCTCTTCGAGTAGGGCCGATTCGGCTGCAGGCCCTCGTCGTGCATCGCGTAGAGGATGCGGCGGTGCACGGGCTTCAGGCCGTCGCGCACGTCGGGCAGCGCGCGCTGCACGATCACCGACATCGAGTAGTCGAGGAACGAGGTGCGGACCTCGTCCTCGATGTTCACCGGCTGGGCCGGTGCGCCCGGGCCCGTGGGCGGCGGAGGCGGAGCCGCCGTGCTGTCGTCCGAGGTCTCGTCGTCCGCCATGGATCCCTTACACGTCCAAGTTCTGAACGCGCAGCGCGTTCTCTTCGATGAACTCGCGGCGCGGCTCGACGTCGTCGCCCATCAGCGTCGAGAACACGAGGTCGGCCTCGACGGCGTCCTCGATCTTCACCTGCAGCAGCGTGCGCCGCTCCGGCTGCATCGTGGTCTCGGAGAGCTGCTCGGGATTCATCTCGCCGAGGCCCTTGTAACGCTGAATCGAGAGGCCGCGCTCGCCGAGCTCCAGCACCCGCTTCAGCAGCAGCGAGCCGCTCGCGAAGCGCTCCGGCGCGCCCGCTTCGCTGCCATCGGTCTCGCCGCCCACGATTCGATAGGGGGCGGCGCCCTCGGCGCGCATCGCCGCCGCGAGCGTGGCGAGCCGCTGCAGCTCGGCGCTTCGCAGCAGCTCGGCATCGACCGTCGTGAGCGTCGCGAGGCCCGAGCGGCGCGTGGTCACCACGAGCTTCGCGCTGCCGTGCTCGGCGTCGGCCTGCGCCCGCAGCGAGAAGGAGCCCGCGAGCTCGGGATGCAGCTCTTCGAGCTTCGCGCCGATGCGGGGCAGCGCCGCCTCGAGCGCCGCGGGGCTCGCGAGCTCGGCGTCCACCGCAACGCCAGCCTGAAGCGCCGCGTCGACCACGCGCGGATCGATGCGGCGCACCGCGAGATGCTCGACGCCGCGCTTGTACTCGCTCGCCGCGGTCAGCAGCCGGCGCACCGCGTCGGGCGCGAGCTCAGCAGTGGGCTCCCCCGCCGCGATGCGCACGCTCTCGAGCGCGAGCCCTTGCAGATACGCCTCGAGCGAAGCCTCGTCCTTCACGTACCGCTCGCTCTTGCCCTTCTTCACTTTGAAGAGCGGCGGCTGCGCGATGTAGACGAAGCCGCGGTCGATCAGGTCCTTCATCTGCCGGAAGAAGAACGTGAGCAGCAGCGTCCGGATGTGCGAACCGTCGACGTCCGCGTCGGTCATGATGATCACGCGGTGGTAGCGGGCCTTCGTGGCGTCGAACTCGTCGCCGATGCCGGTGCCGAGCGCCGCGATCAGCGCCTGGATCTCCGCGTTGCCGAGCATGCGATCGAGCCGCGCTCGCTCGACGTTCAGGATCTTCCCGCGCAGCGGGAGGATCGCCTGGAAGCTGCGCTCGCGTCCCTGCTTCGCGGTGCCGCCGGCGCTGTTGCCCTCGACGATGAACAGCTCGCTCTTCGCGGGATCGCGCTCCTGACAGTCGGCGAGCTTGCCCGGCAGGCTGAAGTCGCTGAGCGCGCCCTTGCGGCGCGCGAGGTCGCGCGCCTTGCGCGCGGCTGCGCGGGCGCGCGCTGCATCCACCACCTTCGCGACGATCGCCTTCGCGACGGGCGGATTCTCTTCGAAGTACTCGAGCAGCCGCTCGTAGAAGAGACCCTCGACCAGGCCGCGCACTTCGCTCGTCCCCAGCTTCGCCTTCGTCTGCCCCTCGAACTCGGGCTGCGGAAGCTTCACGCTGATCACGGCCGTCAGGCCCTCGCGCACGTCCTCGCCGCCGATCTGCTCTTCGGGGCCTTTGCCGTTCTTGCTTTGCAGCGCGACGTAGCGCGCGATCGCGCGCGTCAGGGCGGTGCGGAAACCGACCAGGTGGGAGCCGCCTTCGACGGTGTTGATGTTGTTCGCGAAGGAGAACACGGCTTCGTTGTACGAGTCGTTGTACTGGAGCGCGATCTCGACGGAGACGGGAATCTTGCGCGTGTGTCCCTCGACGACTCGCTCGCCGGAGACGTAGATCGGCGGGTGGAGCGGCTGCCGAGCGCGGGAGAGGTGCTCGACGAAGGAGACGATCCCGCCTTCGAAGCAGAAGTCGTGCTCCTTGCCGCTGCGTTCGTCCTTGATCTGAATTCGGATGCCGGCGTTGAGGAAGGCGAGCTCGCGAAGACGCTGCGACAGCACGTCGAACGAGAAGTCGGTGATCGGGAAAATCTGCGGATCCGGATGGAACGTGACCTTGGTGCCGGTCTTCTCGCTGGTTCCGATCGCGCGGAACTCGGACGCGGGAACGCCGCGTTCGAAGCGCTCGGCCCACACTTTTCCATCTCGCTTGATCTCGACTTCGAGCCAGTCCGAGAGCGCATTCACCACCGAGACGCCGACGCCGTGAAGACCGCCCGAGACCTTGTAGGTGTTCTCGTTGAACTTTCCGCCGGCGTGGAGCCGGGTGAGCACGATCTCCGCGGCCGGGCGCTTCTCGACCGGATGCTCGTCGACGGGAATGCCGCGCCCGTCGTCGAGCACCGTCACCGAGCCGTCGTCGTGAATCGTGACGGCGATCTCTCGGCAGAAGCCCGCGAGCGCCTCGTCGACGGCGTTGTCGACCACCTCGAACA
>DNZB01000351.1:1005-2986 GCA_003506635.1 Parvularcula sp. | reverse complement strand
ACGACCGAGACGCCGACGCCGTGAAGGCCGCCGGACACTTTGTAAGAATTCTGGTCGAATTTCCCGCCGGCGTGGAGCTGCGTCATGATGACTTCGGCGGCCGAGACGCCCTCCGACGGGTGGATGTCGGTCGGAATGCCGCGTCCGTTATCGGAGACCGCGACGGAGCCGTCCTCGTTCAAGGTCACGCGGATATCGTCGCAATAGCCGGCGAGCGCCTCGTCGATCGCGTTGTCGACGACCTCGTAGACCATGTGATGAAGACCCGATCCGTCATCGGTGTCGCCGATATACATGCCCGGACGCTTGCGAACCGCGTCAAGACCTTTGAGGACCTTGATCGAGTCGGCGCCGTAGTCTTCGCCTTCGTCTTTTTTCGCGGCGGGTGTCGCCATTTTATTCGTATCCTGACAAAATTAGATTTCGCGAATGACGCCGTCCGAGACGGCGAAGCTTTGCGCGCGGCCGCGCCAGCCGTCGAAGAGCGAGGCGTCGGTCCCCGTCATCACGCATTGGAGGCCGAGCGCATAAAGAATGTCGTAAAGGGCTTCGCGCCGCGCCTCGTCGAGATGCGCGGCGATCTCGTCGAGAAGAAGGATGAGCGGCGGCCCTTTCGAATGCGATGCGGCGCGCAGCGCCAGCGCGCGGGCGTTGGCGAGGACGAGGCCGACCAGCAGCGCCTTCTGTTCGCCGGTCGAACACAGCCGCGCGGGCGCGCCCTTGGCGCGGTGCGTGACCAGAAAGTCGCTGCGATGGGGGCCGGCGAGCGCTCGCCCCGCCGCCGCGCATGCCGGCCGGCTCGCCTTCAATCGCGCCGCGAAATCGTCTTCGACATCGGCGGCAGGGGCATTGGCGAGCATCGCTTCGATCTCGCCGTCGAGCGCGAGGTCCGCGGCGGGAAAGTCGCCTTCATCTTCGGTCACCGCGGCGGCGGCCAGCGCGCCCGCCATGGCGCGGCGCGCGGCGGCGATGGCGACGCCCGTCTCCGCCATCTGCGTTTCAACGGCGGCGAGCCAGCGATCGTCGCGGCAGCCCTCATCAAGGAGGCGCTGACGCTGGCGCATCGCGGTCTCATAATCGTTCGCGACGCGCGCATGCGCCGGATCGTGCGCGAGCGTCATGCGGTCGAGAAAGCGGCGGCGCTCGCCCACGCCCTCCATGAAGAGCCGGTCCTGGGCGGGCGTCAGCCAGAGCAGGCGCAATTTTCCGGCAAGCGCCGCCGGGCCCGGGGCGGGCGCGCCGCCGATACGGACGACGCGGCGGTTTTCCTCGCCCGCATGCGCGCCGACGCCGATCGCCTGCTCGTCCTCGCCGTCGGAGAGGCGCGCCGAAACCGCCCAGCCGCCGGGCCCATCCTTGCGCGCGATTTCTTCAAGCCGCGCGCCGCGAAGCCCGCGCCCCGGCCCCAGCAGCGAAATCGCCTCAAGCACATTCGTCTTGCCGGCGCCGTTTGGACCGGAGAGCGCGACAGCCCGTCCGTCGAGCGCAAGGTCAAGCCGTTCATAGGAGCGGAAATCAGACAGCGTGAGGCGGGTCAGGCGCACACCCGCGGCGCGCGGCGGCGCCTCGGGCTCGACAATGCGCAATGTCGCTTCACGCACCGTGTCAGCTCCCGTCACACTCGCAGCGGCATCAGCACGTAGAGCGCGCGCGGATCATCATCGTCTTGCGCGATCGAAGGGCTTGACGGATCGGAGAGTCGGAACGTGACGGTCCCGCCGTCGATCTGGCCCGCGATGTCGAGGAGATAGCGCGCGTTGAACCCGATCTCTATCGGATCGCCGCTATAATCGACCGACAATTCCTCAAGCGCGCTGCCGGCTTCAGGATTGTTGACGGTAAGGCGCAGCTTGTCGTTGTCGATCGCCATCTTGATCGAGCGCGTGCGGTCGGCCGAAATCGTCGCGACACGATCGACGGCCTGCGCGAAATCCCTGGTGTCGGCGCGCAAGAGGCTCTGATTGTTTTTCGGGATGACGCG
>DNZB01000351.1:0-621 GCA_003506635.1 Parvularcula sp. | reverse complement strand
GCGACGGCTTTGCGCGGCACGATGACGCCCGGCATCTTGTCGGCGCCCGCCGGCAGGGGCGCGTCAAGTCGCGCAAGCCGGTGCCCGTCGGTCGCGGCGGCGCGCAAGAGTTTCTTCGCGCCGTCCGTGAAGGCGTGGAGATAGACGCCGTTGAGATAATAGCGCGTTTCCTCCTGCGACATCGCAAAGCGCGTCTTGTCGAAGAGGCGCTGCAAGTCCGCCGTCGGAATCGAAAAGCTGACGCCGAGATCGTTCGCTGCAAGGGTCGGGAAATCCTGCTCCGGCAATACCGCGAGCGAAAATTGCGATCGCCCGGCGGAGACTTGCAGGCGGCCTTCATCGCCGATCAGGTCAAGGCGCACCTGCGCGCCTTCGGGCAGGCGCCGCACGATTTCATAAAACGTCAGCGCCGAAACCGTGGTCGATCCCTTGCGCGCGACGTCGGCGGGCGCCGTTTCCGATATCTCGATATCGAGATCGGTCGCCGTCAGCGTCAGCGCCCCGCCCTCAGCCTGCAAAAGCACATTCGCCAGGATGGGGATCGTGTTGCGCCGCTCGACGACGCTTTGAACGTGACCGAGCGCCTTGACGAGGGCGGACCGTTCGATGGTGACTTTCATG
>DNZB01000236.1 GCA_003506635.1 Parvularcula sp. | reverse complement strand
AGCTGATGGAGCGCGTCGCCGCGAATGACGTCGTCGAGATTGTAGAGCGTCAGATTGATGCGGTGATCGGTGACGCGGCTTTGCGGGTAGTTGTAGGTGCGGATGCGTTCCGACCGGTCGCCGGATCCGACCATGCCTTTTCGCTGCGCCGAGCGTTCGGCGTCGACGCGCGCGCGTTCGGCGTCATAAAGCCGCGCGCGCAGGATCATCATCGCCTTGGCGCGGTTCTTGTGCTGCGATTTTTCATCCTGCTGGCTGACCACGACGCCAGTTGGAATGTGCGTGATGCGGACGGCGGAGTCCGTGGTGTTGACCGACTGCCCGCCGGGGCCAGACGCGCGGAACACATCGATGCGCAGGTCCTTCTCTTCGATCACGATGTCGACTTCTTCCGGCTCCGGCAGCACGGCGACGGTGGCGGCGGAGGTATGGATGCGCCCCTGCGTTTCTGTCGCCGGGACGCGCTGCACGCGGTGAACGCCGGCCTCGAACTTCATGCGCGCGAAGACGCCATCGCCATTGATCGAGGCTTGCACTTCCTTGTAGCCGCCCTTTTCGGCGTCGGAGACAGAAAGAAGCTCGACCTTCCAGCCATTGAGCTGCGCATAGCGCTGATACATGCGGAAAAGATCGCCGGCGAACAGCGCCGCCTCGTCGCCGCCGGTGCCGGCGCGCACTTCGAGGATGACGGAAGAATCATCCGCCTTGTCCTTCGGCAGCAGCATCATCTGCAATTCATATTCGGCCTCTGGCTCGCGGCCTTTGAGCGCCTGCAACTCCTCCGCCGCCATCGCCGCCATGTCAGCGTCTTCCCCACGCGAAAGCTCTTCCAGATCGTTCATCTGCGTGCGGATCGACAGGAGCTCCCGCGCCTTGTCGGCGACGGGCTTCAACTCGCCATGCTCCTTTGAGAGCTTGACGATTTCTTCACCCTTGGTTGCGGACGACATCGCCGCTTCGACTTTCTCGAATTTGGCGATCAGCGCGTCGATCTTATTCGGGGGTATCAAATGGTCCTGTCCTCATTTGCGGGCGTCTCTCGCGGCCTTTCCGCTTCCGCAACGAAGGTGTCGATATAAGCGGCGAAATCCGGCGAATACCCTCTTGCGCGCGCCTTCCGCCACCACACGCGGACGCGCGGACTCGAAAAATACCAGCGCGTGATGAGGGCGATGCGCTGATAGGCCGACTCCTCAATAAGGCCTCTTACCCGCAAATTGAAAGCGGCGTAATGCAGGCCGACCGACGACTGACAGATGAAGGCGAACCTCGTTTCCTCAGCGTCCGTCAATGGCGCATCGCGGAATAGGGCGCGATGCAGGAATTCGACCTTTTCGGGCGAATCGACGAAGGCGTATTGCATCTGCCCGGTCTGCACCCAGGAATCGAGCGTCAAATCCGCGCGCGCGATCTTGTTCGACTGCCAGCCTTGAAAAAGAATCGCGAAAAGCGTCGCGATAATCACGATTGCGGCGCCGATCTGGCTGAAAAGATAGAGAGTTTCGAGGCTCATGAAGGCGTCTCCGGCGCGCCTTCGGGCGCGGCGGGCTTTTCGAATTCCTCCGTGATCTTGTCAATCAGCGCGCGGAATTGCGGGTCGTAACTGAATTCACGTCGGGTGCGCCACCACTTCCGGACGCGCGGGCTTTGCATATAGAGGCGCGTGATGCCTTCGCTGCGCCGGTAGGCGGCGTGTTCAAATAGGCCGCGCCGCATCAGCATATAGGCCCCCTCATGCGTGCCGATCGCGAGGCCCATGAGATTGCCGAACCTCAGTTTCTCCGCATCCGTCAGCGGCGCAATGCCGAAAAGGGCGCGCTGCATGAAGTCCGCCTTCTCCGGCGAATCGACGAGCGTGTAGTGGGTCTGTCCGCTTTCCATCCAGCTCGCTCGCGTCATCTCGGACCGCGCGATCCTGTTCGTCTGCCAGCCCTGATAAAGAATCGCGAACAGCGTCAAGACGATGACGATCACGGCAATCGTCTGGCCGATGTAGTAAATGTTCTCGAGGGTCATGATCGCGCCCCTTTCGCCGAACCGACCGCATCGGCGCCCAGGAAAATCGGGCCATCCCGCGCCTCGGCGCCTTCAATCTCTGCGATAAACGCAGCCGTGAACATCGAGTTCGCCTTTTCGGCCCGCCAGACTTCGTCGACCAGCGCGTTGCTGAGGAGGCCGCGCAGATAGCCCCGCCTCAGTCGCCAGACCTCCGCGTCGAGAACGCCGTTCGCATAGAGCGCAAATTGCGCCTCGGCGCGTTGCAGGAGGCTGCGCATCAGCCGGTGCATCAGGTATCGTTCATAAGGGCTCAGCGTTTCCGTCGCGGTGAACGCTTTGTACGAAACCTCGCTGATCGCCCCGCCGGCGGCGAGCATGTCGTTGATCTCCGCAAATGAGGCCTGCGCATCCCACGCCGCCTGCGCGCGCAGCGTGCGTGTGTTCTGGCGGGTCTGGATCGCGACGAAGACCAGCGAGCCGACGATCGCGACGACGGCGATCGTCTGGCCGATGTAGTAGATGTTTTCGAGGGTCATTTGATCTCCTCCGCGCGCCCGGCAATCGCCTCGGCGATCAGGCCGTTGATGAAATCTCGATACTCAGCGCTAAGGGAAATCGGATTCGCTGACCACCACGCCCTGATTCCGGTATTAGTGACGGCCCATTTGAGCGTATTCAACTCGGCCTCGAAAAGCTTGCGCTCCATCGTGCCGTTGCCGTGCTGGTAATAGAGCGTTTCGAAAACCCGCATATAGGCGAGCGCCAATAGTCCGAAACTCGTGGTTTCATCTTCGGAAAGGTCGGCCGATCCTGCCATGCCGAGGCGCCACAACCGGGCGACTTTCGGATCGCTGATGATCAGCGCATTGATCTGGTTGAAGCTGTCGGTGATCGCGTGATGCGATGTCGCTTTCAGCGCCTTGGTGTTTTGACGAATCTGGTAGCCGACGAACAGGATCGAAATCAGCAGCGCGACGACCGCAATCGTCTGGCCGACATAGTAGATTTCTTCAAGAGTCATTGGTCCGCTGTAAGTGTGAAGTAAGCAGCAATTCGTGCATCGCCTTCGCACGACAAAATCGATACGCCCGGTGGGACTGGCCTATTGTTCCTCCAGCGCTGATGCGTGGAAGTGGATCACTTTCCAATCGCCGCGCTGTCTCTGATAAATCTTCGTGAACCGCCAGCGGTCGTTCGCGCTGCGGCCGTTGAAGCTGCGCGAACGTTCAATTGTTCCTGTGACAATTGAAAACTTGTCAACCCGTCGAATCGCGAGTCCGCCGGACTGGTATTTGGAAATCATCACTGGCGCGCTCTTCCAAAGCGCCAACGCGTCATGCTTCGTCATCGGCGCCATGCCGGGGACGATGATGGTGACGTCATGGCTCCAGAGCGCATCAAGCGCGGCCACGTCGCCGCGCAGATGCGCTTCATTCCATGCGGACTCAAGTTCTTCAAACATCGCCCGATCGTCGGCGCGCGCCGAAGCGATCGAAGCGAAGAAGGAAACGACTATCAGCAAGAAGCGATGCATATTGTCCCAATCGGCTTCGCTACTCCGCCGCGACGCTTTCCTTTTCTTCCCGCGCGCGGATTTCAGCGGCCTTTTTTTCGACGAGCTCGACGAGGTGGTCGAGGATCTTGTCGTTGTCGAGGCGGTGGTGCGGCGCGCCGTCGAGATAGACCTGACCGTGGTCCTTGCCGGCGCCGCCGCCGGTGAAGCCGATATCGGTCTCGCGGGCCTCGCCCGGACCATTGACGACGCAGCCGATGACCGAGAGCGACAAAGGCGTCGTCACATGCGCGAGGCGCTTTTCGAGCTTTTCGACGGTGTCGATGACGTTGAAGCCCTGCCGCGCGCAGGACGGGCAGGAAATGACGTTGACGCCGCGATGGCGCAGGCCGAGCGACTTCAGGATGTCGAAACCGACCTTGATTTCCTCGACCGGGTCGGCGGAAAGCGAAACGCGGATCGTATCGCCGATCCCCGCCCACAACAA
>DNZB01000249.1:8358-9842 GCA_003506635.1 Parvularcula sp. | reverse complement strand
TCCTGGAAGGGCACGACGGGCGGGCTCGGCCGCGCGACAATGCTCGGAACTCCGGTGTCCGGAAATACGAGACCGGACTGCGGCACCTGCCGCGAACTGGCATGCGCCACGGACGACGCCGAAGCCCCGCCCATCAGCATCATCCCGAATTTCAACGCATCTCTTCTATCGTGCATGTTTTCCTCTTTGGTGTTCCACTGGTGAGTGGAGCTTCCGCTGCTTATTCAAGGCTATCGAATTCAAAACGGCGCAGAAAACTCCACCGCGCAAAGCAGCGCCTTGCGCAAATCTGTCGCCGCCTCCAAGCTGCGAGAAATCTTCAAAGTCGATCAAAAAGGGTTCGGCGCCATCGGCCGATAAACGTAAAACGCCTACCGAAACGGCGCGGCCCTTTGACAATCCTGCCGGGCGGCTCAATGCCAAGCCCGACTCCGCCGCAGCGCGACGCTGCGAACGCCCCCAATGGTCTCCCGCCTCAATCCACCTCTGAAAGATGGACGTTACGCTCCGACGGCGGCCGATCCGAACTCTCCATTCAGACAGACCGCCTCTCCCGACGATTCTTATAGCGCGGAAGTCAGGGCCGATGACAGGTAGGCGCGAGGGGAATTTCAGAATTCGCGTTCTGATGGCAGTGATGCGGCCCGCATTCTGACAGCGCGAATCTTGCATTCGCCGCCCCGGCAAGGGATCGGGCGAGACCGACCGCATTTAAAATCAGGCGGATGCGCGTAAAATTCGCGGGCGCCAAAATCTGAAACGTCGTTAACGCCGTCATGTGATAACCATGCCGATATCTTGCTGTTTACAAGCACCCGGACAACGTCCGACGATCAGGTCATCATGAGCGAAATCGCCGGCCCGCAGAATGACCCATTCGTCCTTGGCGCCGAGAAGAGCGGCCTGCTCGACAAGCCTTCGCTTGATCGCCTCATCCGCGCGAAGGGCGCATCGAAGGAATCAACCGTCGTGCTGGCGCAGCACCTGGGATTGATCGCTGAGGAAGACTTGTTGCGCCACCTCGCTGCGGCGACCGGGCTGCCGACCACGCATTCCGCCGGCGTCGATCTCGCCGCGACGAATCCATTGCCGGACATCAGCGTCTCCTTCCTGCGGAAGGCTCGCGCGTTTCCCTTTCAGCTGGCGAATGACGAAGTCGCCGTCGCCGTCGCCGACCCGTTCAGCCGCGCCGCCGCTGACGCCATCGCTTACAAGATCGCAAAGCCCGTCACTTGCCTTATCGCCTCGGCGCGCGAGATCGACGCCGCCCTTGGCGACGCCAACGGCAACGCCGACCCCTCCGGCGAAGCGCTCGTCGCCAGGGCTTCGGTCGCTGACGTGGAGGCATTGCAGGATATCGCCAGCGGCGCGCCGGTCATTAAAACAATCGCCGGCATTATCGAGGACGCTTGCGCGCGCGGCGCGTCCGATATTCACTTCGAGCCGACCGAGACGGTATTGCGCGTCCGCATGCGCATCGACGG
>DNZB01000249.1:0-8039 GCA_003506635.1 Parvularcula sp. | reverse complement strand
GACTGAAAATCATCGCCCAGATGGATATCGCCGAAACCCGTCTGCCGCAGGACGGGCGCGCAAAAACCGCCGTGCGCGGCCGGGACGTCGATTTGCGCATCTCGTCATCGCCGACGCTTTACGGCGAGAGCATCGTCGTCCGCATTCTTGACCGCAGCGCTGTCAGTCTCACGCTGGACGATCTCGGCTATGCCGACGTCAACCGGAGCGCGCTGGAGGCCGCGCTATCCGCGCCGAACGGTCTGATATTCGTGTCCGGCCCGACCGGCAGCGGCAAGACGACGACGCTTTACGCCGCCTTGCTGACGATAAATTCGCCGGAACGGAAGCTTTTTACGGTCGAAGATCCGATCGAATATCGGCTGAAAGGCGTCAACCAGGTCCAGGTGAACCCGAAAATCGGCCTTACCTTCGCCAGCGCGTTGCGCTCGCTTCTTCGCCAGGACCCCGACATCATGATGGTCGGTGAAGTGCGCGACCCAGAAACAGCGCAGATCGCCGTCCAGGCGGCGCTGACCGGCCATCTGGTGCTGGCGACGATTCACACGAATAGCGCCGCTTCGACGGTGACCCGCCTGATTGACATGGGTGTTGAGGAATATCTTATCGGGTCATGCGCCAGCGCATTTGTCGCTCAGCGCCTTGTCGGCGTTCTCTGCCGCCATTGCGTCGGCGCAGCGCCCGCCCCGGCGGCGATCTTCGAGAGGTTTGGACTTGATCCCGGGGGGGCTGCGGTCGTCGGCAAAGCTGTCGGATGCGCGCACTGCCGGTCAACGGGTTTTTCCGGTCGGACGACGGTGAACGAAGTGATTCGCGTTTCGAATGAAGTGACGGAAGCGATCAGCCGGCGCGCGACGGCGGCCGAAATCGAGAAAATCGCGGCCGCCCAAGGCATGCGCACAATGGCGCAAGACGGTCTGATCAAGGCCGCAAGAGGCGTTACGACTGTCGAGGAAGTGCTTCGGGCGGTAAGGACCTGAGCGTTCAATGGGCGATTTTTCTTACAAGGCCCTTGATGCGATCGGCGCGGTGGTGAGCGGTGAAATCGCCGCTCAAAGCCGCGAGGAGGCCCTTGCGAAAATTCGCGCCAAGGGACTCGTTCCGTTCAAGGCCGCGCCGTCCCGTCGCAGCGGGATTTCATCGGTCGCCCGAGGCGCGGGGCCTGCACGCCTCGCCCGAAAATCCGCAGCGCATTTTTATCGCCAGCTCGCCGTCCTTCTTGGCGCTGACTTGCGCATCGACCAGGCGCTCGCGATCGTGGAGCGCTTGATCTCAAGAAAGCGGGAATCGTCGATTATCGGCCAAATGCGCGCCAAGGTTCGAGAAGGCCGGTCGCTTTCTTTATCAATGCAGGACTTTTCGACTTCTTTTCGGCCGATCGAAATCTCCCTCTTCCGGAACGGGGAACTCCGCGGCGATATCGCTGGCGCGGCGGCGACCGCAGCCGACCTCCTCGAACGCTCAATGGCGGTGCGGGCCAGACTCATTTCGGCGATGATCTATCCGGCGATCCTGTCATTTGCAGCGCTCGGCGCGCTTCTCGTCGTCACGCTGGTGCTCGCACCGACGGTTCTTCCGATGTATGAACGCAGCGGACAAGACCCGCCGGCCGCATTCGCCGCCCTCATTTCGTTTTCACGCCTGCTCAAGGACTGGTGGTGGGCGCTTGGTCTTTCGGCCGCCATGTTCGCGCTTTGGGCTGTCCGAGCCGTTCGCGAGGCGAAGACGCGGACGATGGTCGACGGCCTGCTGCTAAGGGTCCCGATTCTCGGGGAAGCAATCGCAAACAACGAAGCCGCGCGCATGACCCGAACGCTGGCGGCTTTGCTGAACGCCGGCGCGCCGCTGCCCGGCGCGCTCGAAGAGGCGGCAGGGGTCTTGTCGAATTCGGTCTTTCAAGCTCATTTTCGGGCCTCGCGCGAGCGCGTACGAAAAGGGGAGTCCCTTAGCGACGCGATCGCCGGACTTCAGCGATTCCCCTCGCCTGTTTATGATTTCATCGTCATTGGCGAAACCACGGGCCGGCTGTCTGAAATGCTCGCTCATGCGGCCGACTACGCCGAAAGCAGCGCAACGCGGTCAATCGACCGGGCCATGACCGCCCTCTCGCCGCTGCTGACGCTTCTTATGGGCTTCCTTGTCGGCTCCTTGATCGCAATCGTGCTGTCAGCAATTCTCGGCGCCAATGAGCTCCTTCTTGGATAGTAAGGGCGCATCACGAGGCGTCACCCTGCTTGAAATGCTGGTGGTGCTCGCGATCATCAGCGTCGCGGCGATCGCCTTCGCCGCCGCAGCTGGCGGCGCCCTGTCGCGGGGACAAGCGTCGCGGCAGGCGGAAATGCTGGCGTCAGCGGTTCGCGCGGCGCGCGCGGACGCAATCGCCGCCAGCCGCGACATCGACGTTACCTTCGACGCCAGGAACGGCGTTTATGGCGCGAAGGGCGGCCGGGCTGTCCGACTGCCGCCCGGTTTGTCGATGGATTTCACCGGCGCGGCCGAAATCTTCGATGAATCGGGGGCCGGCGTGCTTCGCATTTACGCCGATGGCTCCACATCAGGCGCACTCGTGAAGATCTCATCGGCCCGCGAAGTGAATTCGGTGTCGGTAGACTGGCTGACCGGCGCGGTGCGCCTGACCCGCGAAAGGGCGCCGTGATGCGAGCGGGCGGCGAACGTGGCTTTACCATCATCGAGGCGCTCGTTGCAGTGATGATTCTCGCCATCGCGGCGACAACGGTCATGCAAGCGTTCGCCGCGGGCGCCCGGATTTCCGCCCAGCGGGCTGCGCGATTTCAGCTTTTTAGCGAGGCGCAGGCGCGGCTCGCCGTTCTCCGCGCTGAAATAGCGGCGTCGCCTGTTCCGCTCGACCATGTGATCGAAGTTGACGGGCGTCTCATTCGCGAGCGCGCGGCGCTTGTCGATTCCAGAGACCTCGGAACCACCTCCGCCGCGCTCTTTCAGGTGACGGTCTCAATCAGCGAATCTCCGGCGCCGGACCGCCCGATCGTCGCAATGTCGGATTTTGCAATCGTCAGTACGATCAGATGAGAAAGAAGCAGCAGCGCGGCCTTACTTTGCTTGAGACGCTCGTGGCGCTCGTCATACTCGCCGGCGCGTTCACGGCGGCGCTTGCGATGACCCGAACCGCGGATCGTCTTAACGCGGCCGCCCAGCGACGCCAGACGCTCGTCGATAACGCCTATGGCCTTTCCCGGCTGCGCTCGCTTTTTGAAGAAGTTGCGCCGGTCGTGCGCGCCGCCCGGAACGGCGTGCCGATTCTCGATTTCTCGGGAACCGCGACAGAAGTCAGTTTCTTTTCCGCGCACCTCGCCGCAGCGGAAAGGGCGCCGATCGAGCGCACGACAGTGCGCATCGCTGATGGGGCGATCACGATCAGCAGCGATCACATCCCCTTAGGCGACCCGTCGGCTTCGCGCGCGCTCGCAATTCTTGACCGCGCAATCCGGTTCCAGTTTGGGGAAATCGGAGCCGACGGGACACTCGTCTTCAAGGATGAGTGGGGCGATCGCCCGGACCTTCCCGCCCTCATAATGATCGCGCCGGCAACGGCCCCGGGGGCTCCGCAATCGCCGATCCTGGCGGCGACGCCGCGCTTGTCGCCCGAGTTTTAGTTTCCGGCCGGACATACGCCCGCGGCGGGACTACTTTGGAAGGCGACCGATATCCTGCGCCGCGCCCTGTCCGCCGACCTGATCGTCAGCCCCCAAGGTATAGAGGTAGAATTCTCGCCCGGAGGCATCGACCTCGAAGCGATAGGGCCGTCCCCAAGGATCGGCGGGAAGCCCTTCATCGAGGTAGGGACCAAACCAGTTTACCATTTCTTGGGGCGCCGCTGTTAGCAAATTCAGCCCCTCCTCCGGTTCGGGGAGCCGTCCTATATCGGCCCTTAGCGATTCAACCGCGCTGACAAGCGTCTCGATCTGCGCCTTTGCGGCTATGGCCTTCGACCGATCGACCTGCGATAGCAAGCGGACGCCGACCAACCCCGCCAGTAGTGCGATGATCACCAACACAACCAGCATTTCGAGCAGGGTCACGCCCCGCTGCCGCCGCCGTAGCCGGTGATCGCGCCCCGGACGACCGAACCCAGAATTACGCCGAACCGTCATAATAGCTTAACCATTGGGAGGGTGATGCATTCCACAATTGCTACGCCGGGATTTCGGCCATAACAAGCGGCCGGTAGAATTGTCGATCTGGTCGTCCCGCCGGCACGCATTGGGGGATGGCGCCTGATGCCTTCGTTGAGTTGCTTTGGGAGAGGCAAATGACTCAAACCGCTGAACAATATGACGCCGCAATCGAAGCTGGCATCACGCTCTTCATGCGCAAGGGCTTCAGCAACCTGTCAATTGAAGACATTGTCAACGCGACCGGCCTTAATCGCTATGCGATCTATTCCGCCTTTGGGACCAAGGCCGACTTCCTCAGGGCGTGCATCCGGCGTTATTGCGCGACCGACATCGAGTCTCTTGAACGTCTGATCGCCGGTTCGGCGCTAACCCCCAAGGAAATCGCCCGCGCCAATCTCTACCATTCGGTCGAAAAGATGTTCGAACTGGGCGCCGGCTGTCTCGTCTGCGAGAACATGAAGGAGATGGAGAAGATCGCGCCGGAGCTTGGCGATTATTGCCGGCAGTATTTCAATAAGAAAGAAGAGGTGCTGCGGATCCTTTTCTCTCGCGCCCGGGACGAGCGCGCGCTCCCTGCAGAAATCGATCCGGATGAGGCCGCGGCGGCCTTCATGATTTTCAAATTTGGTCTCTCAAACGAGGTCAAGCGAGCGCCAGACGTGACAACGCTCAAGAGAAAGATCGACGGATTCCTGGCCGCGATGTTTCCATAGCGCCTTGCCGGGCGGCGACCGAAGAACACGATCGCCATGATGACGACTGGGCCAGACCTTGTTGATCTTGCGCCGACTGCCGCTGGATCTGGGTGCCTGGAACTTGTCTCGCCGCGACGACGACGCCGAAGCCAAATGTTGCGCCGCCGGCAAGCATTCGGCGTGGTTTGGAATTTGATGTATAAAAGCGGTCACGGCGATGTTGCAAAACCATGCGGACGCACAAAGCCTGGACGACAATCGCCGATTCAGAACGCCTTCAATTCGCGCGGTTCGCCCGACGCGGTCGCCTATCCGTTCAGGCGGACCGCGACCACTCCAGCGGCTTGAATGCAGCGTCAAGCGGCGTATCCGCGATATGATTGGCGTAGTTCGAAAGCGTTTTGAGTCCGACGCCGAGGACAACCTCAAGCACCTGCGCCTTCGAAAATCCGGCTGCATGAAACGCGCTGACATCGGCTTTCGCAGGCCAACCGCGCGTTTCGACGACCTTCGCCGTGAATTGCCGCAGCGCTTCCAGCCTGGCGTCCGCGATCGGATCGCCGGTCCGCAAAGACTGGATGACATCTTGAGGCACGCGCTGCATGCCGGCGACAGCGCTGTGTGCGGCCATGCAATAAGAGCAGCCGTTCTCAAAGCTTGTCGTCAGAAGCACGACCTGCCGTTCGGCCGGGGTAAAGCTTGACTCCTCAAAGATTTTTGAGAGGGTCGCGTAGCCTTTCAAAAGCGCTGGCGCCTCCGCCATGACGCCGAGCAGGTTCGGAACGAAGCCATAGGCCTCCTTTGCGGCCTTCAGCGTCGATCTTGCGCCTTCGGCGGCGCTTTCAGTTGAATGCACCGTGTACGTCATTCCAGACTCCTGCTCTGCCCCAAAGGGCGCGCCGACCGAAACGCGGCGACTTCAAGCCAGCCTGTTCATGGCGTCATCGACGACGCCGGTCAACAGCTGAAGATCCGGCTGGCTTCGCGTCAGCACGATAAGACCAAGCAAGGCCGCAAGGAGCCCGCGCGCGGCGTCTTCCGACCTCACTCTGTCTGGTATGACGCCCTGTTCCTTTCCTTTTCTGACCATGCGCTCGAAAAATGACTCTATCTCTTTCTGCGACCGCGCAACAAAGCGGCGAACCGCAGGGTCATAAGGAGCGAGTTCAAGTGCAATGTTCGTCAGGAAACAACCCTTAATGCCGCCGCGCCGCGTCGCCGCTGCGACGAACCCTGCAAAAAGGCTCCGTATCGCTTCGACAGGCGGATGGTTTTCCTCGAGATTTTCAAGCACCTGGCGGCGCCTGGTCCGATCGTAAAGTTTCAGACAAGCAAGGAACAATTCGCGTTTGTCGCCGTAGGTCTGATAAAGGCTGGCGCGATTGACGCCCGTTATATCCACGATGTCCTGAATTGACGTCGCCTGATAGCCGCGCGCCCAGAAGGCCTGCATGGCGCGATCTAGCACCTCGTCTCGATCAAACTTCCTTTCAGCGGACATGACGCTCCCCTCTTACGCAAGGCGATACAAAGGCTCCCCCCTCTCCCTCCAGCGGGGAATGGGAAGCGGCGGCGCCCCGCTCACATGCGATGGTCCGTCTTTGGGACGACAAAATACTTATCTGGAACGATCATTCAACATCCATGCGCGGCGGTCCGGCGCTTGTTTTAATGAAGACCGATCACGACTTCGCGATAACTTCGGTTCGACTGCGGAACGAACGAGAAAATGCTGCGCCGATCGCCGCCCGCCCCTTCTCCGCCGTCCTGACCGGCGAATGCGACTTGCCGGAGACGAAGTGTGCCGCGCCGGCCGAGCGTTATCGGCGCGTTTCAGTCGCCGGAACGCACCAGACCGCTGCTCGCCCCCGAATTAGTCCTCCTGGCGGACGCGGGCGTGCGGCCGCGATTTCATGATCAGGCCGCTTTGACTCCTATGCGCTATTTTATAGGTGTCTACCTTATTGCTATCCCCGCGGCCGGAAATGATCGTCCGGATCAATCGCTCAGCGCGGTCGTCGTTGGCGTGACTGCGGCAAGCACCTTGTGCGCGGCGCGCGCTCAATGAGGCGCATCAATCTCAGCCGCGGCGAAGGCGGCGCCTATTCTGCTTTTGGTCACGCGGCGGCGGCGGCGCCGGCGCCGAAACGCCCGAGCGCTGCTTCCAACTCAGAGACTCGCAGCCGAAGGGCCGACGGCATCGGCTGGATCTCGTCCATGGCGTAGCGCGGCGTGATGTACTGCGGACAATTCCAGTCGAAGGCTTCGACTTCGCTGAGAAGGAGCCTTTCAACCTTCGCCCCATAACAGGCGTCAATGACGCGTTTGGCTGCTTCGCCAGACTCTTTGAGCATCGCGGACCGCATGCGTCCGAGAAGCTTAAGGCGCGAACGCGCCGGATAGTCGATGAAGAAAACGGAAACGTGCGGATCTCCCACGATATTCCCGACACTGACATATTGCCGGCTGCTGCGATAATCCGGCTGAAGTCCCTGGAATTGGTGTAGCTCTGGCGGAGCAAGCCGCGTAGCGAGCGTCCCCCACAAGGCGCCGTAGCGAGCGAAGCGGTTTGCGGGCGGCTGGGGGAAAGCGGTCATCGCGAGACCCGGTAAGGGTTGGGTTGCAACGCTCAACTTTGACTGAAAGGACTCTCGATGACCGAGCCCATGATGGACTTCCACGCGCTGCTGGAAAAATCTCCCGACGCCGAATTTTTGCGCGAGATGATCGCGTTCGCCGCCGGGCGACTGATGGAAATGGAGGTCGGCGCGCTGACCGGCGCTCCTTATAGCGAGAAGAGCGCCGAGCGTCTCGCCCAACGCAACAGTTACCGCGGGCGCGACTGGAAGACGCGCGCCGGCACGGTGGAGGTCAAGATCCCACACGCTTTCCCCTAAGTGTGGTCTTTCAATAGGTTGTCCATTCGGACCTGACCGAGGAGACTGGAGTTACCAAGCTTCAGTTTTCTCGGGAGGAAGGTCCGAATGAACGTCCACAAGAATGCTCGTTTGACGCCGATTGGTCGAGAGCGTCTGGTGCGGCAGGTGCTGAGCAGGCAAACGCCGGAGAGCGCCGCACGACTCGCAGGCGTTTGCCCGCGGACGGCGAGAAAATGGCTCGCCCGCTTCAACGCCGAAGGGGCCGCCGGCTTGCAGGATCGTTCCTCGCGGCCGCGACTCTCACGCAATCC
>DNZB01000293.1 GCA_003506635.1 Parvularcula sp. | reverse complement strand
ATGATCGGCTTCTTCCTGCCGGTACTGTTCGCCGTCATTCTCGGACCGGCGATCATGGGCATCATGGGCCTTGAGAAGTAAGGCGCGGAAAAGGCGTCTTTTTTCAAGGGCCGGAGGAGGGCGTTGAGAGCGCCTGACTTTACAAAAGACCGAGACGCGGGTCCGCCGCCTCGTCCGAACGTCGGTTCAGCGCGTTGTTTGATGCGCACGCGCGGCCAGCAGACTTGAGCTGTCAGAAGGCGCGCCCGCCCGGACTTGTCAAAAGCCGCCGCTTTTCAGGGACGAACCCGTCTTCGAAGCCGTGGGTAGAAACGGCGATCGCGCCGGGCGTCAGCCGCGGCGCGATGAGAAGACCATGGGGCGGGATGCGGTCTCGCGTCAACACATTTATCAGGCGAAATAATTATGGGTAATTTCGTGCATGGGTTGCACGAACCCCGTAACCCCGGACGCCGAAAGCGATCCGGGGACCATCTCCTGAAAGACCGGCGCGCCCGGGATGACGCATGAGGAGGGCGGCGCCGGGAGGAGCTGCGACCTCACCAGATCGCTTTCCCGCTTCCCGGCAGCCCCAACTCCTTCCACATCGTATCGACGCGCGCGACGACCGCGTCGCTCATGCGGATCTTCGTTCCCCATTCGCGATGCGTCTCGGGCGCCAGCTTGTTCGTGGCGTCAAGGCCGATCTTGGAGCCGAGCCCGCTCTCGGGCGAGGCGAAGTCGAGATAGTCGATCGGCGTGTTTTCAATGACGGTGATGTCGCGCGCGGGGTCCATGCGGGTCGAGACAGCCCACATCACGTCCTTCCAGTCGCGCGCGCTTATGTCGTCGTCGACGACGATCACCCATTTCGTATACATGAATTGCCTGAGATAGCTCCACGCGCCCATCATCACCCGCTTGGCGTGGCCGGGATAGGCCTTCCGCATGCTGATGACCGCGATGCGATAGCTGCACCCCTCGGGCGGCAGCCAGAAATCGACGATCTCCGGGAATTGCTGCTGGAGGAGCGGGATGAAAACCTCGTTCAGCGCCTCGCCCAGCACGGAAGGCTCGTCAGGCGGGCGGCCCGTGAAGGTCGAAAGGTAAATCGGATCGCGGCGCATGGTGATCGCCGAGACGGTGAAGACCGGGAATTTCTCGACGGAATTATAATAGCCTGTGTGGTCGCCGTAGGGCCCTTCGTCGGCGTATTCTTCCAGCGACACATGGCCTTCCAGCACGATCTCGGCTTCGGCGGGGACTTTCAGCGGCACGGTCCTGCAATCGACCAGCTCGGCCTTCCGCCCGCGGAGCAATCCGGCGAAATGATATTCCGACAGCGTCTCTGGAACCGGCGTCACCGCGGCGAGGATGATTCCGGGGTCGGCGCCGATGACCGCGGCGGCGGGCAGGGGCTCGCGTTTTTCGCCCTTCCAGCGGCGATGATGCTGCGCGCCGCCCCGGTGGGCGAGCCAGCGCATGATCGTCCGGTCGCGCCCGATCATCTGCATACGGTAGATGCCGAGATTGAAGGCGTCTTCGCGCGCCTCTGTCGGGCCTTTCGTCACGACAAGCGGCCAGGTGATGAGCGGCGCCGGCTCCCCCGGCCAGCAGGTCTGGATGGGGAGTTTGCCAAGGTCGATATCGGCGCCTGTCAGCACGACTTCCTGACAGGGCGCGGTTCCGAACGCCCGCGTCGCGGGGCGCATCGCCATCACGTCTCTCGCGAAGGGGATCAGCTCCAGCGCATCCTTCAGACCCGCGGGCGGCTCCGGCTGGCGCAGGAAAGCGAGCGTCCGGCCGACCTCGCGCAGCGCCTCGGCGCTGGTGCGCTCTTCGCCCCCGAGGGTCACCCCCATCGCGACGCGCTTCACCGTGCCGAAAAGATTGACCAGCACCGGGATCGGCGAAACCGACCCGTCCGGCATCACCGGCTTTTCAAACAGGACGGCCGGGCCTTGACCGGCGAGGAGCCGCGTCTGGATCTCCGTCATTTCAAGGACGGTCGAGACCGGATGGGAAACGCGCGCCAGTTCGCCCGCAGTTTCCAGCCGCGCCATGAAATCGCGAAGGGATTTATAGCTCATGGCGGGGTTCTAACCGGTCGCCGGCTGAAGTCGATGCGACGCGCGGGCGCCTTCGCTTCGGCGAATCCGCGCCCCGCCTCGCGGCTTCGTCACTTTACGGCCGGGGCCGGCGCGACTAGCTGTGGCGGCAGGCAGGCGTAAGGCGGCGGGTCCGCGCGTTACGGCGTGCGGACACCAAAGGTTTGCAGGTCGCAGATCATGCTGCCGATCTTCCATCAGGTTTCGGGGGTCATCCTCGTCGTCGCCGGCGTCATCATCACGCCGACGCCGATCCCCTTCGGGCTTATCATGCTGACGATCGGGCTGGCGCTCCTTGCCCCCTACATGCCGCCTTTGCAGCGCGCGGTGCGCGGGATAAGGCGGCGCTGGCCGAGGATCGACGCGGCGATGCGGCGCCATCGCGATCGCTTTCCGCCGATCATCCGCCAGACGATCGACAAGACCCATCCCGATCTTGCGCCGGCGGAATAGCCGGGATAGCGGCTTTGCCCATGCATATCGCGATCATTGAAACCGGCGCCCCCCCTGAGGCGTTGCAGGCCAGACACGCAAGCTATCCGGTGATGATGCAACGCCTCATCGCGCCCCTTGCGCCGCAGCTGACCTTTTCGACGCATCGCGTCTTCGACGGCGGCGCGCTGCCGGCCCCGGCGGATTTCGACGGCCTCATCATCATGGGATCGGCGGCGGGCGTTTATGAAGATCACGCCTTCATCGCGCCGCTTGAAGACCTCATCCGGGCGAGCGCGGCGGCCGGCAAGCCGCAGGTCGGCGTCTGCTTCGGGCACCAATTGATGGCGCAAGCCTTCGGCGGCAGGGTCGAAAAATCCGACAAGGGCTGGGGCATCGGCGTTCACCGCTACGACGTCGCGTCGAACGCGGACTGGATGACGCCGGCGCCGTCGAAAATCGCCTGCGC
>DNZB01000400.1:1425-8211 GCA_003506635.1 Parvularcula sp. | reverse complement strand
GCGACGACGCCCATAAGGCGCGTCAGGATCACCGGCTCGGCGCGAACGAGCACCGAATTGCTGCCCGCGACCGGCACGACGCTGACCGTGCCGGCGCCCGGCTGACCTTCTTCGGAAATCTCGCGTGCGAGATTTGTCAATACGCGCGCGACTTCGGAGGCGGAGGCGTTTTCAAGTGGGATGGTGCGATAGACCGTCGTGTCGCGATCAAGCTGCGCCAAGACCTGTTGCAGGCGCTGCACGTTGTCCGCGACATCGACGAGGATGACGGCGTTGCCGCTTCTCACCGGTGCGACGACGCCGCGTTCCGAGACGAGCTGTGCAAGGTTCGCCGCAGCCTCGCGGCTGTCGACGTGGTTGAGGCGGACGATCTGCGTGACGAAATCGCCGGGCTCGCTTTCGTTCACGGGCCCCGCCGAGCGCGCGCCTTCCTGGACCGGGATGATGCGATAGCTGTCGCCGTTGATCGGCGCCGCGGTGAAGCCGGTGACGCGCAAGGCCGCCTGAAAGAGCTCCCAGGCCTCGTCGGCGCACAATCCGCCGTTCGGCCCCGATTTGATCGAGACCTGACCTTGCACGCGCGGGTCGAGCACGAATTTCTTGCCTGTGCGGATGGCGATTTCATCGACGACCGAACGAATGTCGGCGTTTTCGAGATTGAGCGCCTCGCCGCAGCCTTCCTGCGCGAGCGCCGCTGCGAGCTGCAAAAAGGACGCGCCCGCAAACAGCCCCGCGCGCGTCAGAAGCCCCCTAGCCGCCATTCGCCTGCAAGCCCTTCAGATTGATTTCGATCGGCGTCACGACGCCGCCGCGATCGACATTGACGGTGATCTTGTTCCGCCCCGCGATCTTCTGCAGGTATTCAATATCCGCGCCGATATCGCGCCCGACCGGCTCGCCGTCGACGCCGACAAGGATGTCGCCCGGACGCAGGCCCGAGGCGAGAAACGTCGCGGGGTCATCGCCGGGTTCGAGAACGAGGTTAACGCCGCCGACATTGTCGCTCCGCGGCGCGACGGAGATGAAATCGCCCAGCGTCGCGAAAACCTCGCCTGTCGCCGGCTCGGCCGCGGCGCTTCGCGGCGCCGGCGCTGGCGCAATGTCGCGCCCTTGAAGGCGCAAGGATTCAAGGACGCCGTCGCGGTTGATGACAACCTGATCGCGGAACACACGTTCGAGCGTAACGCTCTCCCAGACCGTATCACCGCGCTTGTAGCGGCCCTGCCGCTCGTCCGGCGTCTTGATGATTGCGGTCCCCCCCGCAGCGTCAACCCAGGTGCCGTGCAGCGTCAGGTTGAGGGTCGTTTCCTGAAGATCGGGGCCATTGACGAGTTCCGCAGCAGACGGCGCGAGCAGCGCCGATCCGTTTCGGAAGGCGTTGGCGTCGCCGTGCGACGCCGTGCTGGCCACGGGCGGCGGCGGCGCGGCGGCGACCATCGGGGGTTCGGGAAGCGGACCGAGGCCGATCCAGAAAAGGACCCCAAAAACGACGCCGATTGCGCCGACAAGGCCGTATTCAGCGAATTGAATGAGCAAGGCGCCGGTGCGCCGGCGTTTGCCGGAACGGCGCGCGATGACGGAAGCGACGCGCGCCCGCAGCGCGTTCGCCGCCCCGTTCGGCGCGAATCGATCCATCTTCAATACCGCCACGCTTCGCCAGTCCGTTCCGTTTCCGGCCCCAAGGTCCAACCTTCCGGGCAGGAGACTGTAGACGCTTTTTGCGCCGAAAGGGAGCGGCATCAAGGCCGGAAAGGGGCCAATAACAAGCGTTTGCGTTAACTTTTGGATCGGCTCCGAACCGGCCCCGGCGCACCTTCCGGGCAGGCGCCCTCAAAAACGCCGGCCGCCCATGAGGAGACGGCCGGCGCGGCGAATTTGTTCCCACGAGCGATCAGAACGTCGCCGACAGCGATGCCGAAATGCTCCGGCCGCGCTCATAAGTGTTGAATTCGGTGCGCCCGATCACGCTTGAATTCTGGAATTCCTGATGCTCCGTCCCGAGAAGATTGCGGGCGGCAAGGCCGATCGTCGCCTCAGCGCCCAACAGCTGGAGCTTCTGGCGGAGGACAGCGTCGAGCTGAACGCCCGGGCGTTCGACGATATCGGGGAGTTCCGAACCCGGAGACGGGAAGCCGCGCTGCAAGATGCGTTCGTCGACCCAGCCGAAGAGAAGCGTGAACTGGTCCTTGTCGCCCTCCCACCCGAACTGCGCGTTGACGATGTGCTCCGGCGCGCCTTGAAGCTGCGCGCCGTCGAGACCGAACAGCGACGCGTCGATGAGGCCGCCGGCGCCGAACGGGCTGAAAATCTGGTCCCCCGCGTCCGCCTGCACCTCGGAGTTGGTATAGGTGTAGTTGACCGAGAACAGCCACTCGCGGTTCTGGAAGAAGACGGCGTCGATCGGCATGCTGAAACGCGTGCGGTATTCAGCCTCGCCCCCGAAGAGCCGCGCTTGCGGCGAGTTGATGAAAGTCGTGTCGAACTGGAAGGTCGAGGTGTCGAACTGGATCTCCTCGATCGGGTCCTCGATCTTCTTGTAGAACCCTGCAAGCGTCGTGAACTGGTTGCGCCCGAGATAATACTCGATCCTGATGTCGTAATTCGTCAGCCTTGAATCGATCAGGCCGCGGTTGCCGCGATACTGACGCTCCGTTTCCGGATCGAAATAGGTGGACGCTGCGAGCTCGCGGAACTGCGGACGCGCGATTGTCTTTGAATACCCAAGACGCAATTGCAGATCGTCGGCGAAGTTCCAGGTGAGGGTCGCCGACGGAAGCCAGTAGTCGTTGTCGAGCTGCGATACGTTGCCGATGACGCCAAAGCGGCTGAACGTGGTGACATTCTGCTCAGCGGTTTCATAACGTACGCCGACCGTCGTGCGAACAAGCGGCAAGATCTCGATATCCGCCATGGCGAAGCCGGCGTGCGTCGTCAGCGCGCCGGTGTAGTTGTCGTTGATCGTGCTGTTCTCCTGAAGGATGAACCGCGCCGGATCGATGTTGTCCGGTGAAAACAGGAAGTCCGGGCGCGCAGCCTGAACGTCGAGCGGCAGCGAGTTGCCGCCGACGAATTGCAGCGCGAGGAGATTGAACTCGCGATCCGTGTCCGAATAATCATAGCCGGCCGAGATGACGGCTTCACGAATGTCGCCGATCGGCAGAGTGTAGCTGGCTTTTACGCCGCCGCTCCAGATCGTGTCCGCAAGATCGGAGAAATTGATCCGGTACTGGTTCGCCTGGCTATAGAGCGGCTGGCCGGTCGCCGGATCGGGAAAACGGCGGAGCGTTCTTTCATAGGGCGCATCGCGCGTCGAGCGCGCATAGGCGCCGCGCCAGTTCAGCGCCAGGTCGCCGAGCGTGTGGTCGCCGGCGAGCTGGCCCATGACGAGGTCGCGCTCATAAAAGCCGGAAAACTCGTCAAACACCTGCCCGTCGCTGGTCGGCGCGTTGAAATCGAGGCCCTCGTCGGTCTGCGCCTGCTTTGACGAGGTGTGAATGTAGAGACCCGTCGCGGCGACCGAATGATTTTCCCAGCCGAGCGAGGCCGAGAGGAGGCCGTTCACCGTGACGTCGAGCGTCGTTTCGACGGTGTTGAGATCGTCGCCGATCTGATTGCCGGCGGTTGTCGTTCGCCTTGCGCGCTCGGTGATCCAGTCCTGCTTGTATCCGATGGTCCCGACCAGGCCGAAAGTCGCGCCGCCTGCGACGTCGTCTTTCGAATACCCGCCTTCGATCCCCGCTTCATAGTTCGGCCCAAGCGCGCCTTCCTGGAGGACCGACAACGGCGAGTTCGTAAGGCTCTCGCCGACCGCTTCGATCTCGTCAGGCGTCAGCGTGCCGAGCGGCGTCGCTGTGTCGAGAAGGGCCTGCAAGGGCGCCGGCGTCGAGCGCGTGCCATCGTCATAACCCAGCCAGTCGAGGTCGCCGCCTGAAACGAAGATGCCGTCGCGCGTCGTCGTTTCGAAATTGGCGCCGATGCCGGCGCGCAGCGTCAGGTAATCGTCGCCGGGATCGCGCAGCGTCGTCAGGTCGATCACGCCGCCGCCGAACTCGCCGGGATAATTCGGCGAAAAGGTCTTCTGCACGGCTGCCCCGTCCAGAATGCCCGCCGGGAAGAGGTCAAGCGGCACGGTGCGGCGCAGCGGCTCCGGGCTCGGCAAGGGCGAGCCGTTGATCGTGACGCTGGAATAGCGTTCGTTGAGGCCGCGAACGACGACGAAGCGGCCCTGGCTGAGCGAGATGCCGGTGACGCGGCGAAGCGCCTCTGCAATATCGCTGTCGCCCGTGCGCTGGAACGATGTTTCGTCGAGCAGCGCGGAAATCTCCGATGTCGCCCGCTTTTCATCGGGAATGTTGACGCCGCGGACGACGATTTCGTCCGTCGGTATGTCGAGTTCCTGCGCGAAAACCGTCGCGCCCGCGGTCAGCGCGGTCGTCCCGAGAAGCGCCGCCGCAATTGACTTGTTGAACATTTTCATGGCCCCACCTTCAGGCGATTGTTGAATCAGACTTCGCATCATTTGATTGCGCGGGCGGCGGAAGCCGCCGCCCGCCAGTCGCCTTAGAGGCCGCGCGTCCAGCCGAGATACCAGCTGTCCGAGGCGTCCCTGACCGCGCCGATATAGGCCGCGGGATTGAAGAAGGCCGCATCGAGCGACGTCGGATCGACGGCGGTCGCCGTTTCATTGGCGCCCGGAACAAGCGCAACCGAGGCGCCGGCGCGGGTCGTCAGCGTCGATGTCGCAAACTGCGCATTGTTCGATCCGGCGGCGAAGATCCCCGGCGCATCGTTTGTCAGCTGCGCCGCATTCGCCGTGAGGATGAAGGAGTCGATCGACGGGTCGGAAAGGCCCGGCGTCGCCGCATAATCGACGCCTTCCGCAAAGCCGGTGACGATCACATTGGCGAAGGTCCCGTCCGTGCCGGCGCGGACCTGGAAGCCCTCGCCCGACGCATTGCCGACCAGCGTCACGTTCGACCAGACCGGATTGGAGCGCGGCGTCAGCAAGGCGTTCGACGCGCGATTGTCGCCTTCAACGCCGTTGTCGCCGCCCGCGAGCTTGTTGACGATCGCGAACTGCAGACGGCCGTTCCAGCCGTCGGTCCAGTCGAGACCGTCATCGTCCTGGCCCGTGACGATGACGTGCTTGGCGTCGACCGTGCCGCCGAACCACTCAACGCCGTCGTCGGCGGTCTGGAAGATTTGCAGGAAGTCGATCAGCGTGCCGTTGCCGACGCCTTGCAGCGCGAGACCGTTGAGCTCGTTCGTCGACGAGAACTGCTTGCCCGAGAACTCGACGCGCAGGTAATTGATGCGGCCGGAATTGTCGGCGACCGTCGCGCCGCCAAAGCGCCCCGAGCCGCCCTCGCCGTCCTTTTCGCAATCGACTGCGCCCGGCGTCGCCGCCGGATTGACAGTGCAGTCATTGATCGGCGCGCGGCCGTTGATCGCGATGCCGCCCCAGTTGGATGACGCGCCGGAGCCGCTGAACACTTCCTCGCGGCTGGTCATGACGACCGGCGCCACGGCCGAGCCGTTGACGAAAATCTGCGAGCCGCGCGAGACGACGAGGAGATCTTCCGGTCCCGTGTCGCCAGAGCCCGGCAGCGGATCGCTGGTCGCGCCGCCTTCCGAGAATATCGTGACGCCGGGATCAATCGTCAGCGAAGCGGCGACGCCGTTGGCCAGCGGCGCGGCGGGATCGGGTCCAAGATCGACGCCGACAAAGGTCGACCCTTCGAGCTCATAAAGATTGCCAGTCGTCAAAGTGACGGCGCTCGTCACCGGCCGGTTGATGCGGCAGATCTGGCTTTCGCTGCGTCCGGCCGGGACCGCTTCGCCTGTCGCGGTGGTGCCGGTCGGGCAGCCCGCCGGCGCCGCGCCGGGGACGGCGATCGTCCAGCCGCTCGTCCAGTTCGCGCTGTTCGTTTCAGACGGCGAGAAAGCGCCGGCGTAATTCGCCGCGACGAAGAACGAGCCGAGCGTCGTCGCATCGGTCGGCGTCACCGCGTTCTCGTTGACGCCCGGAATGACGCCGTTCAGCGTGTCGGCGGCGAAAACCTGGTTCGTCGCGTCGGCGTTCAGAAGGACAACGCCCTCTGCGTCGCCTGTCGAGGCGTTCCCGCCGACCGCGAAGGAGCTGAGCGCGGGATCGGACAGGGTCGCGACCGGGTCATATTCGACGCCGGAGCCGAAGCCCGCGACGACGAAATTGGCGAGCGTTGCGTCTGTGCCGGCGCGAAGCTGCACGCCCTCATTGCCCGAGCCGTTATTGCGGCCGATCAGCGTGACGTTCGACATGTTTGGATTTGACCGCGGCGTCAGCAGCGGATCAGAGCCGCGATTGTCAGCCTCGATCCCGTTGTCGCCGCGGCCGGTCGTCTGCACGGCGAGAACGAACTGGGCGTTGCCGGACCAGCCGTCGGTCCAGTCGAAGGAGTCATCGTCATTGCCGGTGAGAACGACGTTCTTGACGTCGACCGTGCCGCCGAAGTACTCGATGCCGTCATCGGCGTTGTTGTGAATCTGGACGAACTCGATCGTCGTGCCGTCGCCGACGCCCTGCAGCGCAAGGCCGTTCAGCTCGTTCGTCGATGAAAACTGGAAGCCCGCATGCTGGAGGCGGACATAACGCAAGGTTCCGGAATTGTCGTTGGGCTGATCGCCGCCGAAGAGGCCCGATCCGCCCTCGCCGTCTTTCTCGCATCCGGCCGAGCCCGGGATCGCCGCCGGGTTGACCGTGCAGTCGTTGATCGGCGCGCGGCCGTTGATCGCGATGCCGCCCCA
>DNZB01000400.1:895-1119 GCA_003506635.1 Parvularcula sp. | reverse complement strand
CCGTTGATCGCGATGCCGCCCCACTGGCCGCTGCCGGCCGACCCGTTCGGCTGGCCGTCATCGGTCAGATCCTGCGCGGAGGTGAAGACGATCGGCGAGGAAGACGCGCCGTTCGCGTTGATCTGCGAGCCGCGGGTGACGACGACGAGGTCGACGCCGTCGGCGTCGTTCCCGAACAGCACCGTTCCGGCGCCGATCGTCAGATTGCCGGTCGCGCCGCCGTC
>DNZB01000400.1:397-568 GCA_003506635.1 Parvularcula sp. | reverse complement strand
TGGCCCTGCGGCGACGGCGGCGTTGTCGAGGAGGCAGACCGCGAAGGTGTTGCTCGATCCCGGGAAATTCGAACGCGTCACCTGCGTTGTTCCGGCCGAGCAGCCTGACGGCGGCACAAGGTTCTGGCTGAGCGCGCCCGAACCGGAACCGCCGCCCGGAACGATGACCGT
>DNZB01000400.1:0-121 GCA_003506635.1 Parvularcula sp. | reverse complement strand
GGGTTGCCGGCGCCCGGCGAGGCGATGTCGGCGTTTGAGCACGCCGCGACGACAGTCGCGGTCGCGAGCATCAGGGCGAGCTTCAGTGAATTCGGTTGGCGCATGGACGGAAGACCCCGCT
>DNZB01000278.1:7586-7837 GCA_003506635.1 Parvularcula sp. | reverse complement strand
GCGACGGGTTCGCCCTTGTCGACGTGGTAAAGCGCGGCGAGCACGTAATTGATCGCGCCCTTGACGCTGGCGGGGTTCGCCGAAGGCTTGTCGTCGATCGCGCCTTGATAGCGAAGGACGCCGTTCTTATCGATCACGGCCATTTGCGGCGTCGTTTTCGCGCCATAGGCCCGGCCGACCGCGCCGTCCGCGTCGAGGAGGATATAGTCCGGCGAGGACGCCCATTGCGACGTCAGCGCGGCGGCGCGCGC
>DNZB01000278.1:3462-7256 GCA_003506635.1 Parvularcula sp. | reverse complement strand
GTCGATTGCGCGGCCCTTTGCGTCAGCTGCATATTACCGGTTTCATAATGCTTCCTGACGAAGGGGCAGCCGTCATTCGTCCATTCAAGGATGACGGTCCGGCCTTCGAACTGAGCGAGCGATATCGTCTCCCCGCTCGCCGCCGCGCCAGAAAAGGCGGGCGCGGGCGCGTCGACCGCGGGGTCCGCCAGAACGACGCCCGCAAGAGCGGAGGCGAACGCAAGAAGCGCGATCATCGTCAGTCTCCGTTTTCCGGGGTCACGAGGGAAAGGATCGCGCTTTCGGTCAGCGGCTGCGGCAGGATCACCGCCTCCCCGCCTTTCGGATAGAACACATAGAGCGGCACGCCGTTCGCGCCGAAACCGGCGAGCGCCTCTTCGATCGCGGCGTCGCGGTTGGTCCAGTCGGCGACGACGAAGGTGACGCCGGCCGCGTCGAAGGCGCTTGAGACAGTCTTCGAGGAAAGCACCGTCAGCTTGTTGAACTGACAGGTGACGCACCAGGCCGCGGTGAAATCGATGAAAATCGCCTCCCCCGCCGCGCGGCGGCGGGCGACGTCGGCGGCGTCAAAGGCGATTGTCTCGCGCCCGGCGTAACTCGCCTGCGCGGCGACCGCGGGCGCAGGGCGCATGAGCGCGACCGACAGGGCGGCGGCGAGAAGCGTCAGGGCGGCGGCGGGACGGCCCCAGCGCGCATTGCGGCCCCACTCCCAGGCGCGCGTTGCAAACGCGATGAGGACAAGGCCCGCGAAGGCGAGCGCAAGCCCGCCGCGCCCGACCTGCGCGCTGAGGACCCAGAGGAAAAAGGCGCTCGCGCCGAACACCGGAAAGGCGAGCGCCTGACGGAACCGGTCCATCCACGCACCGGGCCTTGGCAGGCGCCGCGCGAGCGCCGGGGAAAAGGAAAGCGCGACATAGGGCGCGGCAAGGCCGAGCGCCATCGCGACGAAGATCGCCATGCCGGCGAACGGGGGCATCAGCGCGGCGGCCCCGATCGGCGCGGTCAGGAACGGACCGACGCAAGGCGCGGCGACAAAAACCGCGAGCACGCCGGTCAGGAACGCCGCGGCGTCGCCCTTCGCCGACGCGACAAGCCCCGCGCCGGCGTTCTGAAGTCCTTCGCCGATCGAGAACGCGCCGGCGAGATTGAGGCCGACGACGAAGAGCACATAGGCGGAGAGCGCGACAACGACCGGCGATTGCAGGTGAAAACCCCAGCCGAGCCCTTCCCCCGCCGCGCGCAGCGCGAGCAAGAGCCCGCCAAGCACCACGAAAGTCGCAACGACCCCGGCGCCGTAAAGAATGCCGTGGCGGCGCATCAGTCCGGCGTCGGCGCCCGCCGAGGCGATCGACGCCGCCTTCACGAAGAGGATCGGAAAGACGCACGGCATCAGATTGAGGATCGCCCCGCCGACGAGGGCCGCGACCAGCAAGCCAGGCAGCGCGCCTTGCGACGGCGCCGGCGGGGGAACCGCGCCGGCGGCGCTGGCGGCGCGCGGCGCTTCCAAGGCGGGATCGGCGGCGGCGGCGAGCGCGAAATTCCGCTCCGCGCCCTTGTCGGTGATCTGGAGAACGCCCTTCAACGGCGCAGGGCTGTCGCCCTTCAGCGTTTGCGCCGTCAGGCGGATGCGGGCGCCGCGCGCTTCGAATTTCTGTTCGGCGGCGGGCGCGATGAGATCGTCCGCCTCCGGAAAGAAATAGGCGCTGTCCGCGCCGGCGAGCGCTGCTTCGATCGCAATCGCGCCGTTCGCGATCTTGAACGCCGCATCGAGCGGTTCGGGGCGTTGCCCGGCCGCGGCGGCGAAGACCGGCGCGGCGGCGGGGTCCGACGCCGGATTTTCAACGATCGGCAGCGACAGCGCGAAGGCGCCGGTCTCCGGCACGCAGATTTCCGCGCAGATGAGCCAGGTCGCCTCCAGCCCGACCTCGATCGTGTCGCCGATCGATGCGGACGCCGGCGCAGTCAGCGTGGCGAGAAACACCGGCTCGCCCTCATGGCCGTAATTGACGAGCGGGCCGATCAGGATGCGGTGCGGCGCTGGATAGTCGATCGCGCTGGCGCTTGCGCCCGCCGGCAGCGTCCAGGCGGTTTCAAGCGGCAGGCCGCTGTCGCCGGGATTCTTCCAGTAGACGTGCCAGCCGGCCTCAAGCTCCTGGCGAAGGGCGAGCCGCACCGCGCCGCCCGGCGCGACGCCCGCCGTCTCGGCGTAAAGCGCCGAGCGGGCGTGATCAGTGACCGCAACCGATTGCGCGCCCGCCGGAGCGGCGGCGAAAACGAGGGACAAGGCGAACGCGAGAAGCCTCATGCCGCCTCATTAAACGGGGCGCCGGTTAACGCCAAGCGCAACAGGGCGAGCCGGGCCCGCCGCTCGCCGGGTCGTGAACGGATCAGGAAAACCGGCGGACGGTCGCGGCTTCCGTCTCGGTCATGTTGAAGCGGCGCATCCGGCGCAGAATGAGGTTCCGCCAGTTCCCGAGCGACAGAAGGTGCGAATAAAGCACCGGCAGGACGTTCAGCTTACGGACTTTCAGGAAATCCTCGTCGGAAAGTTCGGCCAGCTTCTTCTCGTCGACGCCCCAATATTGCGCGAAGGACTGCGGCGTTTGCGCGTTCGAGGGGGTGTATTGCGCGGTCTGGCCGGTCAGCAGATTCATGTCCTTGACCGCCTTGAACACCTGCTCGGTCAGGCGGCGGTCCGCTTCATAGGTTTTCGTGAATTCCATCGCCTGTCGCGAAAAATCGCTCAGCTGGCCGTCCGTGAACAATTTGCGTTCGGCGTCGCGGCGAAGCCCTTCGAACGCCGCGTCGATCACCATCGCGAAGCGATCGCCGCCCGTTTCCGCCGCAAGGCCGAACGGATAGCGCCGCACATAGCCCGGCACATAGGCGTAAGGGTCCCAGTTGCCGTCCTCGTCGACGAACAGATTGACGTCGTCGAGAAGCCCGACGATCGCCAGCGGCTGCCATTCTTCCTGAGAGCTGAAAACCACCGGATAGTGCCGGCAAGCCTCGGCGATTTCCGACACCGTCAGCGGGATCGCGCGCACTTTTGAACAAAACGCAAACGGCCGGCTTGCGGCCTGAATGCCAAGCTCGCCATGGCTTTGCACGTTGATGAGTTCCGGGCGCTCGAACAGGAACATTGCGCCTGAAAGCTGCGGCTGGACGGTCGTCTGGCTCATGGTCTTCAATAACCTCTTGAAAGCGGCCGGGCCGCAGCAGCGCCCGGGGGCGCGAATTGGGCGCCCGCATAGCAAAAGGATTGCGCGCCTCCAAGGCTTATAAGGACGCAGCCGCCAGGAACTTCGCGGCGCGCGCCGGCGCCTCGAACGGGATGAGATGCGATACGCCCGCAACTTCTTCGACCGTCGCGCCCGATCTCCGGAAACGCGCCGCCGCGCCGCCGCGCAAGGTCGAAGTGCCGTGCCGGGCCGCAAGGACGCTGACCGACGCGCGGGTGCGGGCGAGGGCGCCCCAAAGGTCGTTCGCCTGCGCCGCGAAATTGGCGGCCTCCCACGCCGGGTCGCAGGCGAGGCCGACCCCGTCCTCCGTCGCCGCCAGCCCGTCCTCAAGATAGTCCTCGAGGACGCCCGGCGCCCAGCCGGCGAAGAACGGCTTTTGCGCGTAGCTTTGGCGGGCGCTGTCGCGGTCCGGCCAGCGGGCGCGCCGGCGCATGGCGGCCCTGACCAGCGGAATGCGCGGCGCGATCAGCGGCCAGAACGGGCTTGTCGCCAGCGCCGTCAGGCTGCGCGGCGGCGCGACCGGTTCGATCAGTCTGACCGCCGCGACGGCGC
>DNZB01000278.1:0-3089 GCA_003506635.1 Parvularcula sp. | reverse complement strand
TCCTCGCCGAAAATCGCCATGCTGCGATGGCCCTCGACCGCAGCCGGCAGGCGCGTCGCTCCGTGCCCGCGCAAGTCGGCGGCGAAAATATCAAAGGCCGCGCCCATCGCCTCGAACATCCGCCGGTAGGCGGAGGCGCAAAAACCGTTGGCGTGCGCGAAGAGAAGCGGCGGCGCGCCTTCGCGCCCGAAGCGGAGGAGCGCGACCTCGCCGCCCGCGATCGCGACGTGAAGGCGCCGCGCCGCAAAGCCGTTGCGCGCCCCCGTCATCCGCCCCTGACGCCTTCGACCGCGAGACGATGGATCATGCGCAGATGCAGCGCATCTTCCGCCGCGCGGTGGCGGCGCGGGGCGAGGCGGTCGGCCTGCTGGAGCAGTTTTGCTTTCTGGTCCGGCGTCAGCGGCGGCATCGCGCGCGCAAAGTCTTCGAGTTTGATCGCGCAGCGCCGGCGGGCCGCCTGATAAAGGCGCAGCATCCAGAAACTGTCCCAGTCAGGTGCGTCTGAATAGACGGTGCGGCCGGCCAGCGCGGCGTCAAGCCGTTCGCAGGTGGCCGCCGCATCAAGTCCCAGATCCGCAAGCATGCGCGGCGTGATGCCGTGCAGCCGCTCGGCCTTTCCGTCCCAGGCGGTCATCGGCCAATCGGGGGCGGGGCTGATGAGAAAAGACTCCGTAACCCCGTCGTCGAGCGACCAGCCGACTTCAATCGGCCAGGACTGCGGCCCGAGACCTGAGGCTTCAAAATCGATGAAGGCGATGCCGGCTGTCGGCGGCGGAGAATGGGAAGCCAACGCCGCCTCCCGCGGACTTTGCCCGTTTTGAGTTTAGCGGCCGTCGCCGCGTCCTGACCAGTCCCGGCGACGTGCCGGTCTGGACCCGGTCCAACGGCAGCCGGGTCCTCACCATAAGGCCGCCCTACAAACGCGGGGAATGTCTCGGCTATCCCTACGGCACCATTCCGCGCCTTCTCATGTTCTGGGTGACGACGGAGGCGGTCAGAACCAAGGACCGCAGGCTTTATCTCGGCGAGAGCGTCGCCGAATTCATGCGCGAACTGAACCTTGATCCAGGGCGGGGAGGACCGCGCAGCGATTACCGGCGGCTCCAGAACCAGATGGAGCGCTTTTTTCGGGCGACCATCTCCTTCGAATATCTCGAAGGAGACGCCCTGGCCGGCGAGGAGGGCTGGGCGGACATCCAGATCGGCGCCAAGTCGCAAATCTGGTGGGACCTCAAGAATCCCGAGCAGGGGGCGATTTTCGAGAGCTGGGTCGAACTCAATTATGACTTCTTCCAGTCGATCACGAAATCGCCCGTCCCGGTCGATATGCGGGCGCTTCGGGCGCTGAAGAATTCGGCGCTCGCCCTCGATCTCTATGTCTGGGCGACCTACAAAACCTATCTCGCCAACGAGAAAGGGGCGTCAAAGCCGGTCACCTGGCGCCAGCTCCACAAGCAGTTCGGCGCTGATTACGCCCGGCTCAACAACTTCACCCGCAAGGCCCGCGAAGCGCTCGACCTCGTGCGCGTCGTCTATCCCGGCCTCAATATCGACTTCGTGCATGGCGGGCTGTGGATAAAGCCCGGCGATCTGTCGGTCACCTCCGTTCCGCGCCTCGTGCGGTAATTCATATTTTTCAACCGTTTATACCTGCTGAAATGGTAGTCTTTCGGACTTATCCACAGGCTGGGGCAAAATCGGAGTTATCCACGCTGAAATGGTAGTCTTTGGATGCGCCCGGCGAACGCCGCGCCGCGCCTTGCTTTCGTGGAATTATCCCCAGAAACAGACGCTGAAATGGTAGTCTTTACCTATGCTGAAATGGTAGTCACATACATATAGTTAATACCATATAGAATTTACATGTAGTTGGACGACAACAGAAATTATTTGATGTAATAAATTTTTGATTGAAAAATCTCACAAGAGGCACCATACCGTACGTACACGGATGTATGAACGATGACCATGATCGATACATTGAAGGCTTGAGAAATTCTGGTGGATGCGGGCTTCAAAACGCCCGAGGCCAACGCCATGATCGAGGCGCTCGCGCCCGGTGACAAGGGGCTGGTCACCACGGACTTGCTCGACGCGCTTGAACATCGCCTTCTTGGCGAACTCGCCAAGGCCCGCACTGAAATGGCCGGCCTCAAAACCGAAATCGCCCAAGTCACGATCAAGAACGGCATAATGATCGCCGCCGCGCTCGGAATTCTCCTCGCGTTGCAAAAATCGCCGGGACTGCAGTATTACCCTTCTCGGCCAGTGTTCTTACCTTTATTTAAGAATATCAGGACTGTATGTAGGGATTATTATTCAGGGAGGTGTTTTATAGACAGAAGAAAGCTAAATTGTTATTCTCAATAAATCGCCTTATGGAGATGGAGAATTCGAAAATAGAAAAGGCCAAGAGAATTAGACCAGTAGCGAACATGAAATTAACCATCGCTGTTGTGCTCGATTGGCGATCCAACCATTTCGAAAATCTCGCGTTTAGTTGCGACGGATATTTATCAAATGACTCACCGAAATGCTCCCGTTCAATTCGCATCAATACTTTTTCCGTTTCCCGCAATAGAATTCGGCTTCGATGTCCCCAAAAGCCGACCACCATGCTAAACAACCCGAGCATCAACATGCCAGACGCGATAACCGGACTGCCGACGAAGGGCTGAACATTTTCTCCTGCAGCAAGAGCAAAAGTAACACCAATTATCGCCGTGCTTATTGCTGGGGCCTGCCAGATATATCGCTCCCACTGGAGTTTGGCCGCATGCATTTGCTCATATTGTAGCTTAACGCCGTCAAATTTGATCGGCGACTCTGATTCCGGAGGGTCGCTGTCTAGCTTCATAGGCTTCTTTGATGGGTCAAATGGGCGCAACACGCGTAATCGTTCTGCGTACCTCAGTCAGATAGAGGAGTGGGTATTCTTTAAATTGGCAAATCCCTCATCGCTGGAAATAAGTTATTCAACGCGGGACCGAAGCATTACGCGTACGTCAAAACTTAGCGTAAGAATAGGGGAAAATCATTCAACCGTAGCGCTTAGTTCCAAAAAACCTAGCCCGTCTTATTCACCGCAG
>DNZB01000407.1 GCA_003506635.1 Parvularcula sp. | reverse complement strand
AAGCGCAGGCGCCGATCGTCGCGCCGGCGGACGCTGTTCAATCCCTTGATGGGAAAAACGTCGTCTTCGTGCGGGAAGGCGGAGCGCTCGAAGCGCGCGCGGTGTCGCTGGGGAGAAGCGGCGCCGGCGCCGTCGAAGTGACCGGCGGCCTTGAAGCGGGCGAGATTCTCGTCGCCGAGAACGCTTTCCTCGTCAAAGCCGAAATCGGCAAGGGCGAAGCCGAGCACTGATAGATGAAAGTTGAGCAAGAATCATGATCCGAAGCATCTCCGAGACCGCCGTCCGCGCCCGCTGGGCCGCCGTTTTCGTCACGCTCGTGGTCGCCGCCATCGGCGTCTGGAACATCGTCCGTCTGCCGATCGACGCAGTGCCGGACATCACCAATAAACAAGTGCAGATCAACACAGTTGCGCCGGAATTCGGGCCGCTCGACATTGAACGGCTCGTCACTTATCCGGTCGAGACGGCGCTTTCCGGCATTGTCGGCCTCGAAAGCACGCGCTCGATCTCGCGCAACGGTTTCAGCCAGGTGACCGCTGTCTTCCGCGACGATGTCGACGTCTATTTCGCGCGCCAGCAAGTCGCCGAGCGGCTCGGTCAGGCGCGTGAGAATCTCCCCGCCGGCGCCGAGCCGCAAATGGGACCGATCTCGACCGGTCTCGGCGAGGTGCTGATGTGGGCGATCCGCTTCAAGGACAAAAGCGAACTCGCGGCTGACGGCGCACCCGGCTGGCGGCGCGACGGGTCCTTCCTCACCGTTGAGGGCGAGCGGCTGACCGACGACGTCTCGCGCGCGGCGTATCTCCGCACTGTGCAGGACTGGATCGTCCGGCCGCAGATGCGTTCGGTCGACGGCGTCGCCGGCATCGATTCGATTGGCGGCTATGAAAAACAGTTCGTAGTCGAACCAGACCCGGCCCGTCTCGCCGCTTACGGCATTTCGTTCTCTGAGCTCGCCGAGGCGCTCGAACGCGCAAACCTTTCAGTCGGCGCGAATTTCGTCGAGCGGGCGGGCGAAGCGTTCCTCGTCCGCGCCGACGCGCGCATCCGCACCGTCGAGGAAATCAGCGAAGCCGTTATCGCGACGCGCGAAGGCGTTCCGGTCACGGTCAGAAACGTTGCGCATGTGAGGATCGGCGGCGAGCTCCGCACCGGCGCCGCCAGCATGAACGGCGAGGAAGTCGTCATCGGCACGGTGCTGATGCTGACAGGCGGCAACAGCCGCACCGTCGCGGCCGCCGCCGCGAATCAGCTCGACGCCGTCGCCAAGACCCTGCCGCCCGGCGTCGAGGCGACGGTCGTCTATGACCGGTCAAAGCTCGTCAATTCGACCATCGCGACGGTCGAGCGGAACCTCACCGAGGGCGCAATCCTGGTCGCCGTCGCGCTCTTTCTCATCCTTGGCAATCTTCGCGCCGCGATCATCGCAACGCTGATCATCCCGTTCTCGATGCTGATGACGTCGATAGGCATGAACTATTTCGTCGTCTCCGGGAATCTCATGTCGCTCGGCGCGCTCGATTTCGGGCTGATCGTCGACGGCTCGGTTATCATCATCGAGAACTGCATCAGGCGGCTCGCGGAACGCCAGCACCATGAGGGTCGTGTGCTGTCCTTGGCGGAGCGGCTTGAGGAAACAAGCGCCGCGACGCGCGAAATGATCCGGCCGACGATTTTTGGCCAGGCGATAATCTTTCTCGTCTTTGCGCCGCTCCTCACCTTCAGCGGCGTTGAAGGCAAGATGTTCTCTCCGATGGCGATCACGCTGATGCTGGCCCTCGCAAGCGCCTTTATCCTCTCGCTCACCTTCGTGCCGGCGATGGTCGCGATCCTCATCCGCGGCAAGGTCGCTGAAAAGGAAGTTCCCGCGATCGCCATCGCCAAGCGCTTCTACGAGCCGAGCCTTCGCTGGTCGATCCGGCGCCCCTTCGCGGTGATCGGCGCCGCCGTCGCCGTGTTCGCCCTCGCTGGATTCATGTTTACGCGTTTGGGGCAGGAGTTCATCCCAACGCTCGACGAACAGGACATGTCGGTGCAGGCGCTGCGCATCCCATCGACCTCGCTGGCGCAATCCGTCGACATCCAGCAGAAAATCGAAAAGGCGGTCGAGGAATTTCCCGAGGTCGCCTTCATGTATTCAAAGACCGGCACCGCGGAAGTCGCCTCCGATCCGATGCCGCCGAACGCCTCCGACGGTTTCATCATCCTGAAACCGCGCGAGGAATGGCCGGACAAGAGCCTCGCCAAGACAGCGCTAATCGAGAAAATCGACGCCCGCCTCGACGCCGTCATCGGCAGCAATTACGAATTCTCGCAGCCGATCCAGATGCGCTTTAACGAACTCATCGCAGGCGTTCGCGGCGATGTTGCGATCAAGCTCTATGGCGACGATCTCGACCAGATGTCGGCGACCGCCGCGAAGATCGCCGGCGTTCTCCAGACGATCGGCGGCGCCGCCGACGTCAAGGTCGAGCAGACCGGCGGCTTCCCGACGCTTGACGTCGCGTTCGATCGCGACGCCATCGCCCGCTACGGGCTCTCTGTCGAGGAAGTGACCGACGCCGTCGCCACCGCCATGGGCGGACGCGAGGCGGGGCTGGTTTTTGAGGGCGACCGCCGTTTCGACATTGTCGTGCGCCTGCCGAATGCGTTGCGCGATAATCTCTCCGCCGTCGGCGCGCTCCCTGTGATGCTTCCCGAAACGGAGGGCGAGCCCCGCGCGTCGATCCCGCTTCGCGAGGTCGCCCGGTTTTCGTTCTCGGAAGGCCTCAACCAGGTCAGCCGCGAAAATGGCAAGCGCCGCGTCGTCGTGCAGGCGAATGTCCGCGGCCGCGACCTTGGTTCATTCGTCACCGAAGCGCAGTATCAGGTCGAACGTGATGTGGCGCTTCCGGCCGGGACCTGGCTCGTCTGGGGCGGTCAGTTCGAGAACCTCAAAAGCGCCTCGCAGCGCATCTCGGTTGTCGTGCCGGCCGCGTTCGCGCTCATCTTCGCGCTGCTCTATATGGCGCTTGGAACGCTCCGCGCCGCCGGCGCCGTCTTCTCCGCCGTGCCGCTCGCGCTCGCCGGCGGCGTCTTCACGCTGGCGCTCACAGGCATGCCGTTCTCGATCTCGGCGGCCGTCGGCTT
>DNZB01000281.1:3664-7925 GCA_003506635.1 Parvularcula sp. | reverse complement strand
GGGGGCGGGGGCGGCGGGGGGGCATCTGAACCGCCGCATCCCGCCAACAGGGCGGCGCACAAGAGCGCCGCAAATGCGCGGCGCGGGCCGGTCATGATCCGCATGTCATCCTCGTACCTTCGTCCCCATCAGCGCGCTGCGGCCGAAACATCGCCTGCCGCCGGCGCTGCGATTATCACCGCAAGCGCGCCGCAGCGCCATCGCCAATCCCTGCCCCGGTTGCGTTTTTGACAGACCTTTTAGCGGGCGTGATCGCCTGCTGCGCCGCAACCTGACCCCAGCCGGTCCGGCCGCTTCCCATGGCGCATGCGGTCGTCAATGCGCTAATTGCAGCTTGTTGCTCCTGGCGCGCAGGAAACGACCTTCTTGCTAATTGCAAAGCTTGAGTTCAACCCAGATACTTGATCAGCAATAACTTCCCTGCAATTTGTGGTCCGGTCCATGAGGTAGCGCGTCTTTCGCTGACTCGATAATCGCTCGACAACGTCGCCATCGGCAAGAATCCGACCCGCGATAATGCTTTTTCGATCTTCGTAGGAATAACTTTTGTAGGTATCATCCAGGTCGATGTAGAAAACGTCAGTCATGATGTAGCGATCAAGGCCAAAAAATAGCCCCTCCACTTCGTGACACGCGTGTATGTATGAGTTTGACTCAATGCCATCCGCGTACCAAACCGGGCAGACCGGCTCTTTGGACAAACGAAAGATGTCGTCGGAGTTTTCAATCTCGTAATTGTATTCTTTGATTATCGTGTCTTCCCCCAACGTGTCCGGATATTGCGACTTCAAGCGTCTCACGTCTTCTTCGCTTCCTTGAGCGGTACGACATGAATAATGCGAGAGAATGAAAGTGCGCACTTTGAGTTTTTGATCTGTCGCGTTGACAACGCCTGTTATGATCCCGCCGCCGGACTTAGTTTGTCCTGACAGGCGAACTAAATGAAGACTCACGTTTCCGTCGATCCGGCGAGAATCATATCCGAATAATACCGCAAGAATAATTCCCAAAATCCCCAAAAGAAGCCCGATATACTGCATTGCCCCGCCCGGAATTATCGACGCTGGAATGGTAGCACGATAGGATATTGTGAGAACAGGCGGGGGAAATGCGGAGCTATATTCCGTTGCCCAGCCGTGGCTTTGCCACTCGCCGATGAAACGACTAAATTAGATTCAAAGCGCCAGCGTTCGTCCTCACAACGCCGGATGATCTCATTCGTCAGCGTGGCGCGAATTTTGGTCGCCCGGCCGGCTGACGCCATCATTCCTTCGGCGAAAACGCCCCGGCGAGCCCCATCCTTTTTCAGCGCAGAGACAATCGACAGCGTCGCGTCGCGCATCACGTCATTCTCGCTGGCGGACGCGGCGGCGGCCCTTCACCGCGAAAAGCGCTCATCATACTTGCCGCGCGCGCCCTCGTAATGGCCCTTGATGAGGGCGACATCCGCGTCGTAGTCGCCCGTCGGAATCAATGCGCCGCTGAGCGAGATTGTTTTCGCGCCGTAGTCGAGGACGCTCATGACGATCGGCACGCCGGCGCCATGGGCGATGTGATAGAACCCTGATCTCCAACCGGGCGACTTCGCGCGCGTGCCTTCCGGCGAAACGGCGAGCGTCATTTGCGCCGCTGCGGCGAACGCGTCCTTCATCTGGCGCACAAGATCAGCCTTCGCATCGCGGTCGACCGGCACACAGCCGAACCATCGGACGAGGCCGCCGAACGGCCCTTTCGTCAGTTCCTTCTTGCCCATCCATTTCAGCGCGATGCGGTAATAACCGGCGGCCGCCAGCATGTTGAACCCGTCCCAGTTCGACGTGTGCGGCGCAGCAATGAGCACGATCTTCGGCAGGTCGCGCGGCCAGTCGCCGCGCATCCGCCAGCCGGAAAGACGCAAATAGGCGCTGCAAATCCAGCGCCAGACTTCTGCGCCGACGCCGCGATAGACGCCCGGCTCCGCGGAGCCTGCGGGAAAGCGCCAATGCGTGGCTGAAGGAGGGGCTGCGTCAGCAGACATGCGGCGGGATGTTTCCAAGCGGGCGTCGCGGTCTTTCTCGCACAATTCAGAATCGCCGTCAGCCATGCGCTGCAGCACACAGCATCATTCCAGTGCTTCCCGATAGGCTTTGAGCTTCGCTTCCAATATTGCAGCGCGGTCGTCGGCGGCTTTGATCTGTCCGTGATGGAAAATTGCAAAAGTCGCCAGCATGCGAATCGACGCGGCAAGTTCGGGTTCGCCCGCGACACGCTTGAAATAGTCATCGGGCGGCGTTCGCAGGTAAGGCGCCAAGCCGCTGTGCGCGCCCACGAGGAGGACATCTCCACGCAGCGCGATCAACTTCTCATTCTGCGATTTCACAGTCTCTGCCAGCGTGTGATAGCGCTGGATCTCTCTGACAATCTGCCGGTCTTTCAGGATCTTGATATCGCCTGCGCCGATCATTGCGTCATACGTCGCCGTGCTCGGCTCCGGGTGAAAGCCAAGCACCAGATCAGTCCACAGACGGTCGATCTTTTCGGCCGGGTAAAAGGAGGCGTCTTTGATCGCGAACGAATAGTCGATCGTGTCGGTCGACACCCTGTCCCAGTCGAATTCAATCGGAGGCAGGCTTGCCCCCTGCATGGAAGCGTTCGCAGCGCCGACGCGGCGCTCGTCGAACGCCATGCCGCTCATATATTGCCTGCGATCGATGGCGAGGTCAGCCAACATGTCCTCTACGATCTGTGCTTCTCGGCGGTTTTCCGCGATAGCGGCGTTCCAGTTCGTCACCTGCATGCCGACGAAGACGCCGGCGACCACGATGACGAAGTCGAGAAAGATCGCCGTCCATTCCTGTTTGCGGAAATGCGCGATGACGCGGCGGAGGATCATTTCACGGTCCCCAGATATTCCTTGAGCCGCGCCTGCAACGCCGCGGCGCGCGCGTCCGCGGCGGCGACTTCGCCGTGATGATAGATGACGAAAGTCGCCATGATGCGGATTGTCGCGGCGAGCGGCGGATTGTCGGCGATGAGGCGGAAAAAGTCCTCGGCCTGCTTTGGCGCGAAGGGGGCTAAGCCGTAAACGGCGCCGGCATTCAGGGCGTCCCTTCGCAGCGTCAGAATTTTTTCGTTCTGTTCGCCGACGCTCGAGACGAGATTGTAGTAACCCTGAATTTCCTTCGCGAGTTCTGGGTCGCGGATGAGCGTGATGTCGCCGGCGCCGGCGATGGCGTCATAGGTCATGGTGCTCGGCGTCGGATGAAACCCGATGACGATGTCCGTCCAAAGCCGGTCGCGCCTCGCCGCGGGCGCCGCCGCCAGCTTTGACACGTAAAAAGCATAGTCGACCGTGCCTGCGGACCGGTCGCCGGCCTCGAAGTCGAGCGGCGGCAGCCTGGCGCCTTTGAGCGAGGCGATTGCGGCGATGATCCGCTCCTCGGCGGTGTCGAGGCTCTGAGCATATTGGGCGCGATCAATGTCGAGATCGCCGATCAGCCCTTCGACGATCTGCGTCTCGCGCTGGCGGTCGTTGAAGTTCCGGCTCCATTCCTGCGCCTGCAAGCCGACGAAGACGCCGATGACGACGATGGCGAAGTCGATCGCGACCGCGAACCAATTGTGGTTCTTCACGTGCTCGTAAACGCGGCGGGGGATCATGGCCGGCCTAGCTCCGCCTTGATGCGCGCGGCGAGCGCTTCCGCCTCAGCGACCATATCACTTGAATCCTCCCGCATGCGCTGCTGCACTTCGCCCATAGATCGCAGGGAGTCGACGATTTGCGGACGGGTGCGGGCTCTTTCGAGGAAATCGGCGCGGTCAAAATCCGCCGGCGCTGACGTGGCGTCGATCGGTCGGCCCACATTCCTCCGCGCCCAGGCGAACTGATCGCGGGTCAAGAGGCCGCGGATCGCCGCGCGATAGGCGATCTGCTCCTCGCGCATGAGCCCGTCCCACTGGCGTCCCGACGAAAGCCGCCCGTAATATTCGCCGAAGGCGCGCTTCAGCCCGGGGTTTTTCAGATGGCCGAGGGCGCCGGTGCTGATCATTTCATTATAAGTCGTCGTATTGCCCTGAGGCAGATAGGCGTAGCCCGCCCACAGCACGCTGCGCGCCAATTCGGCGTCGCCGATATCTGCGGCGTCGCCGCCGTCCTGAAGCGCCGCCAGCAATTTGCCCGCCGCGTCATCAACCGCAGCCGCCGAGGCGACGCCGCGCTCCCCGGTGACCCGATCGCTTTCAAGATCGATGAGCAGCTGTTCGAGATAGACCTTTTCCCGCT
>DNZB01000281.1:1950-3280 GCA_003506635.1 Parvularcula sp. | reverse complement strand
ATGACGCGGGAGAGAATCATTATTTCGCGCCTTCCCGCTCCAGTTTCGAAAGCAGCGCTTCCGCCGCGCGATCGAGCTCGCTGACGGATGCGTAATGAAGAATCTTGACCGCGACTTGCGTGCGAAGCGCCGCGCGCAATTCCTCGTTTTCCCGCATTTTTCGGAGAAGCTCTTCCTCCGGAACCGGCGTCAGAAGCGACAGGCCGTAGCGGTGACCGATGCCGGCCGCGTCGTTTCTCAAAGGGCGCGAGGTGCCGCTTTGCATCTCGTCAAGACCGATCCACAATTGCCGGTAATCCTGCAGGTTGCGGATCAGATCATGGTCCTTGATGATGCTGAGCTTGCCCGTATTGGTCAGCGCGTCATAGGCGGTATGGCTCGCGGCCGGGTAATACGCGGCGAGCGTGATCGCCCACAAGCCGTTTCGCTCATCCGCGTCCGGAGCGTCCGTTTCAGGGGCTTTCTGCTCGCCCTGCAAAAGGCGGGCGCGAGACGGCCGCATAGTGGTTTCGATGCGCGCCTCCCCGATTTCGTCAAGCACATATTCGCCGGCGCCGATGGATGCGAGAAGGCTCGCCTCGCCGGCCTGCAGCACCATGCGGTCATTGCGCAAATCCTGCGCGATGCTCGCGAGAATGTCGCGCTCCTGCGCGGTTTCGGCCCTCGCCGCGTTCCAGTTCGAGACCTGCAAGCCGACAAAGACGCCGGCGACGACGATGACGAAGTCGAGAAAGATCGCGGTCCATTCCTGTTTGCGGAAGTGTTCGATGACGCGGCGCAGGATCATGGGCGATCTTCCAGTTCAGTCTGGATTTGACCAAGCAGCTTTTCAGTATCGACCTTCAGTTGGGCAAGCAGGTTGGCGTGGAGAATCGCCCATTCGCGCACCGATCGCAGATAGGCGGCGAATTCCGGATTGTCGCGCGCCAGCGCGACGACCTCCTCGGCCGGGCGCTCATCGAACACCGACACGCCGAGACCATGATAGATCGCCGCGCCGTCGGTGCGGAAGGCTCTGAAGATGCCGTTCCCGGTGTCGAGAAAATTGTCGTAGTCGTCATAGTAGAGTTGGAGCGCGCGCGAGAGATCCTTGTTCGCGATCAGGCTGAGGTGGCCGGAACTGATCAGCGATTCATATCCGCTTCGCGAGCTGACCCTGACGCGCACGAGATTGATCGCGCCCATCAGATTGTCGAGCTTGTCGGCGGGAAAGGGCGCGGTTTCCGGCGCGGCCCAGGTCTCGACGCTCAGAAACAGCTTCGATGGAAGAGCCTTTCCGAACGCCTTGTCATAGATGTAGTCGACAGCGGCGATGCGCGCGAGCGCCGAG
>DNZB01000281.1:0-1592 GCA_003506635.1 Parvularcula sp. | reverse complement strand
CGTTCCAGTTGTTGACCTGCATGCCGACGAAAACGCCCATGACGACGATCAGGAAGTCGATGGCGATCGCCGTCCATTCCTGTTTCCTGAAATGCGCCATGACGCGGCGGAGGATCATCGGCGCTTCTCCAGTTGCCTCACCACGCCGTCAATGGCGTCGAGCAGGTTGTTGGCGAAATAATATTGCTGCCACTGCGCCGCCTGAATGTTCTCAAATTCCGCCCCGCCCTGTTTCAGCTTCTCCCAGTCATAAGACTCAATGATCGCCTCGGGCTCGGCGCTGACATAGGCGTCGAAATCCGTCGAAAAACGAACGGCCTCGTGAAAGACCGACCGCGGATCGTTAAAGAGAGGAAACATGGTGTTCCACGAAGTCGCCGCGACTTCGTTGCGCTGCGCGTACCGGGTCAGCGCGGCGCGCAATTCCGGATCGGAAAGCCGCGCGATCGAGCCTGAATTGATCAGCTCAAGATAGGAGGCGGGCGCCGGCGGCAATCCCGAATTCGACCAGACAGCGTCGAGATAGGTCCGCATCTCGCTGTCCGTCGCCGGCGGGACGCCGGAGCGGATATGATCGATCAGCTTGCCGGTCCGTCGCGCATAGGTTTCGATCCGGGCGATGCGCGGCTTTGTCTGCTCCCTGAGGTCGACGAATTCCGTGTGCAGACGGTCGATGATCCGCGCCTCTTCAACCCGCGCCGCCCGCTCGGCGTTCAAATTCGAGACCTGGATGCCGATAAAAACGCCGATGACAACAATCAGGAAGTCGATGGCGATCGCCGTCCATTCCTGCTTGCGGAAATGGTCGATGACGCGGCGCAGGATCATTGTTGCGGCTCCTCATGGGAATCGGCGCGGGGCCCTTCTCCAAGACCCGTTAAAATTCGCGTGCGCAGATCCGTCGCTGCTGACAGCCAGTTTCCATAAAGGCGAAGATCATCGCCGCGATTGCTCATGATCGGCAGCCATTCAATGAAGGCGGGACGCTCCAGCATGCGCGCATAAGCGCCTTCTGCATCCTCGGGGCTGACTTTTGCAGTTTCGACGAGCTTCATCGCTTCCGGCGTCAGCGCATTGGTCAGGATGCCCGCGCGTCGTTTTGTGTATTCGGTCTGCACAAGCTCGCGCAGGTAATTCCATTGCGCAGAGCCCTGCACCTCGGTGTAGAATTCCGAAATATCGAACAGCAGCGCCTTGTCGCGGAATATCGCGAGATCGCCCGCCGATTTCATCTCCTCGAATGTGTGGGCGCGGATCGTCGGCGAAAAAGTGTAGCCAGCCTGAACCACCGCTTTGACGAACCGGCCTGGTTCGGCGTTCACGAGGGCCGGTTCGTCGACTGACCTTATCAGGAAGCGCCCCATCTCCTCGCGCTCATGAGAGATGCGGATGGCGTCTTCAATTTCAACAATTGTGTGTTCGAGCTCGGCCGCGATACGCTCAAGATAGTCGCGTTCGCGCGCTCGATCGCGCCGCACCTCGTTCCATTCGGTGATCCGGAAGGCGATCAGAATGCCCGCAACGACGATCAGGAAATCAAGCGCGATCGCCGTCCATTCCTGTTTTTTGAAATGCTCGATGACGCGGCGGAG
>DNZB01000177.1:12323-19089 GCA_003506635.1 Parvularcula sp. | reverse complement strand
CCTTCCTTCCACGGGCTGCCGACAATCATCGCCGGTCCGCCGTCGGCGGTGGCGTTCGCAAGGTTTTCGATCGCCTTCCGGCAGTCGCGTTGGAACGCGGCGCGCGCCACAAGGTCTTCCGGCGGATAGCCGCAGATGACGAGCTCGCAGAAAACGGCGAGATTGGCGCCCGCTTTCGCGGCCTCAGCGCGCGCGGCGACGATCTTCGCCTTGTTGCCGGCGATATCGCCGACGACGGGATCGATCTGGCAAAGGGCGATTTTGAGTCGCTGGGGCATGCGCTGAGCTTAGAGCGGATAGTAGCGCAGGGACTAGGGATTGGGGATTAGGGATTTGGAGAAATCCCGTCGATTCGCTTTTCCCTAGTCCCTAACGCCTACTGCGCCCCGCGATAGGCATGCGGCAGGTCGCCACGACTGAGGTCGCGATAGCGGTCGCGAAGCCTGGTCTGGCGCGTCGTCAGCGATGTTGCGCGCCCGTCGATATAGACGGCGACAGGCCGCGAAGACGTTTCGAGCGGATCGCCGTCCCAAATGACGAGGTCGGCGGCCTTGCCGATTTCGACGCTGCCATAACGGCTCTCAACGCCGTACATCCTTGCGGGATTGATCGTCAGCGCCGCGAGCGCTGCGGCGTAGGGAAGTCCGTTGGCGACGGCGTTCCCGGCGAGCTGCGGCAACAGACGGAGATTGTGCGAGCCCGACGGCGGGTCGTAAAAGGCGATCGTCACGCCCGCGGCGTGAAGGCGCGCGGCGTTCGACAGCGTCGCGGCCAGGTCTTCGAACTGCGAGGGAAGGTTTTGGAGCGGGTTCAAGATGACCGGAATCCGCGCCGCGGCGAGCTCGCGCGCGACAAGGTGGCCTTCCGCGCCGCCGAGGACGATGAGGCTCAGCCCGTACTGCGCCTTCAGCTTGATCAGCGTTCGAAGGTCCATGGCGCCGTTCGCCCCGACGACGATCGGCTGGGCCCCGCGCGCGGCCGGCGCGAGGACTTCAAGGTCATTGAGCGACAGCCCCGTCATCCGCGGGCGCAGCGCATAGGCGCCGGGATTGGCGGCGTAGGCGCGCGCCTCCTCGATCGCGTCCTTGAACGCTGCGACGGCGCCGAGGCGGGTGTCGCCGTTGCGCGCGGCGCCGGCGTAGCCCATCGCCGCTGATTGAAGCGCGCCGGCGCGATTGACGGAATTGGCGGCGCCAGAAAGATCGACGACGGCGCCGAGCCCGCCGAAGATTTTCGATCCCGGCTCGGGCGCCGTGACCGCGCGGGTGACGCCGCCCGCGCGGTTGACCGCGATGAGGGTCGAGGCGGGGTTGAAGGCGTCCGCCGCATCGAGCGAGGCGCTGTGCGGATATTCGCCGTCAGGGGAGGAGTCATTTGATTCCTCGTCAAGGCCGATCTCGACGAGGCCCAATTGCGACCACGGCGCGAAGAGGCCCGGCGTGACGATGCGTCCCCGCGCGTCGACGGCGCGCGCGCCGGCCGGAACCGCAAGGTCCTGTCCGACCGCAGTGATGACCCCGGCGCTCATCACGACGTCGGCGTTCTCAATGAGGCCGCCGTCCGCGCCCGCCATCGTATAGAGCCGCGCATTCTGGAGAACGACGGTCTCGGCCGCCGGCGCCGGCTGCGCCAGCGCGGCCGCCGCGGCGAAATAGGCCGTCAGTGTAAGGATGATCGTTCTCATTGTCCCGCTCCGCCGGTGAAGCCCTGTCCCAATTGGCCGATTTCGAAGTCCATGCGCGGCGAACGCTTCGGATCGCTGCGGTCGAACATCAAGGCGCCGTCGATGAACACCTTCTCGGCCTGCGCGTAGACAGAGAACGGATTTGCGGACCACAAGACGACGTCCGCCATCTTGCCGGCCTCTAACGATCCCGTCTTATCGCCGATTCCCATCGCCTTCGCCGGGTTCGACGTGATCCATGCGATCGCCTGCTCCGGCTTGATGTCAAGGCCGATGCGATTGCCGTCCGCCATCGCCTTGCCGGCTTCCTGGTTGAGGCGCTGGATGCCGCTTGCGTCGTCGGAATGAATTATCGCGCATCCGTTCGGCTGCGCGTGGACGAGGGCGGCGTTCTCGCGGATCGTGTCATAGGCTTCGAGCTTGAAGCCCCACCAGTCGGCCCAGACGGCGGCGCAAATGCCGTTCGCGGCCAGCAAATCCGCGATCTTGTAGGCCTCGACGCCGTGGTGGAAGGTCGTCACCTTATAACCGAATTCCTTCGCCATATCGATGACGAGCGCCATCTCGTCGGCGCGATAGCAGTGCATATTGACGACGATGTCGCCATTGAGGGCCATCGCCAATGTCTCAAGCTTTAAATCGCGGGCAGGCGCTTCCGGCTCCTTGGCTTCTTCCGCGCCGGCGGCGGGCTTTTCCTTCTTCTTGTCGAAGGCGTCTTTTTCGTCCCAGTATTTTTCCCATTTCTTCTTGTAGTCCGCGGCCTCGATCCAGGCGGCGCGATAGCCGGCGAAATTGCCCATGCGCGTGCCGGGACCGCCCTTTTCACCATAGACGCGCTTGGGGTTTTCCCCGCACGCCATTTTAAGACCGTAAGGCGCGCCGGGAAACTTCATCCCCTGTACGGTGCGCGAGGGTACGTTTTTGAGGATCGCCGAGCGCCCGCCGAAGAGATTTGCGGAACCGGGTAGAACTTGCAGCGCGGTGACGCCGCCCGCGAGCGCGCGGGTGAAGCCGGCGTCCTGCGGCCAGACGGAATGTTCGGCCCAGACCTGCGCGGTGTTGGGCGCGGTCGCCTCGTTCCCGTCGGAGGTCGATTCCATCGACGGCGAGGGGTAGTCGCCAAGATGGGAATGGATATCGATGACGCCCGGCGTCACGAATTTTCCCTTGGCGTCGATAAGGCTCGCGCCCTCCGGAACCGCCGTGTCAGCGCCGCCGACGACGGCGATCTTTCCATCAGCAAGGACAATGACGCCGTTGTCGATCTTTTCGCCCGCGCCGGTCAAAATCGTCGCGCCGCGGATCGCGGTGACGCCTGACGCATAGGGCGCATAGGTCGATGGAAAGGGATCGGCCGACCAGCGGCTCGGCTTGCCGGCGCTTTCGGGCGCGCCGGGCGTCTCCGTTTTCGGTTGCGGGGCGCAGGCAGCGAGCCCTGCTAGGGCGGCGAGTGCGGCGCCCCTGGCCATTGTCGTCAGTCGCATGTGGAAAAAATCCCCTGCTGTCGCGAATCGACTGCGACCCTAATCGAAATTCGCTGTAGTTATAAAGCGGCCGCGACGAGTTTAATGCGCTATTCTTCGCGGCGAAAAGGAAGGGATCGGCTATGACCAGACTAACGCGGCGCGCCGCGATCGGCGTCCTCGGGGCGAGCGCGGCGGCCTGTGCGAGAACGCCGGTCAGATCGGCGTTCGACGCCGCAGGCGAAAAGGCGACGGGCGTTTTCGCGCACGGCGTCGCGAGCGGCGATCCGGCGCATGACAGCGTCGTCTTATGGTCGCGCCTTACCCCCGCCGCGCAAGGGCCCGTCGCCGTCCGGTGGGAAGTCGCGGAGACGGAGGCGTTCACGCGCCTTTCCGCGTCGGGCGAAGTCACGGCTGCGCCGGAACGCGATTTCACGCTGAAAGCGGTCGCAGCGGGGCTGAAGCCGGGGCGGCGTTATTTCTACCGCTTTCGCGCCGGCGATGCGGTCTCCCCCATAGGGCGTACACGGACGGTTCCGGACGGGCGGCTCGATCAGGCGCGCTTCGCCGTGCTTTCTTGCTCGAACTATCCGTTCGGCTATTTCAACGTCTATGACCGTGTCGCGCGGGAAGAGGGGATCGACGCCGTGATCCATCTCGGCGACTATATCTATGAATACGGAACGGACGGCTATGGCGGCGAGACCGGCAAAGCGCTCGGCCGCGATCATGAGCCGCCGACGGAAATCCTCACCCTCGCCGACTATCGCCGCCGCCACGCGCAATACAAGGCGGACCCATCGACGCAGGCGATGCACGCCGCCCATGCCTTGATCGCGATCTGGGACGATCACGAGACCGCCAACAACTCCTGGAAGGGCGGCTCCGACAATCATGATCCGTCTACGGAAGGAAGCTGGGAGGACAGGAAGCGCGCCGCGCTGCAAGCCTATTTCGAATGGATGCCGGTCAGGGAGCCCGCGCCCGGCGCCGCGCGCGAGGCGCTGTTCCGTGCATGGAGCTGGGGCGATCTTCTGACGCTCGTCGGTCTTGAAACGCGCCTCATGGCCCGTTCGGCGCAGATCGAATATAACGACATCACGCCGACCCTGACGGACGCCGAGGCGGTCCGGAAATTCCGGGACGAGACGCTCTGGGGCGCCGACCGCGAGATGCTCGGCGAAGCGCAATTGAACCACGTCGCCAAGGCGATGCGGCGTTCGGCCGAGCGCGGCGAGCCGTGGCGCCTCATCGCCAACCAGATCATCATGGCGAAGGTGACGGCGCCCAATCTCGCCCCGCATGTGACCGAACAGGACATCCTCGATCTTGAAAAGGAATGGGATCAGGCGCGCGCTTTCATCCAGTTTTCAGCGCTCGGCCTGCCGACCAATCTCGACGCCTGGGACGGATATCCGGCCGCGCGCGAACGGCTCTATGACGCGCTCCGCAAGGCGAACGCCGAAGGCGTCATCGTCGTCACCGGCGACACGCATACCTGGTGGGCGAACAATCTCGTCGCGCGCGACGGCGTGCATATCGGCGTCGAACTCGGCGTCAATTCGGTGACCTCGCCGTCGCCCTATCGAAAGTCGTTCCTCGGCGGCAAGGGCGCCGAATACGCGCTCCTCACCAATCAGGAGAACAAGGACGTTCGCTACATCTCCGGCGAGGATCACGGCTTCATCGACCTGACGCTGACGCGCGAGGAGGCAAAGGCGCGCTTCATCGCCGTCGATACGATCGAGGCGCCGTCCTATAACGCCTTTGAGAAGGCCGCGTTCACTATCGCCAAGTCGAACGGCGCGGCGCAGTTCGTCGATGTCGACGGCCTGTCGCTTGAGGAGCGGGCGTTGTTTTAGGAGGTCGCATGGGTTGGGCGGCGAAGCTGATCGATCGGGCGACTTGGACGCGTTTTGCATTCTGGTTCGCCGCTTTCTGGGCCGTGAGCTGGTTTTTCTTTTACCGCGAGAGCGCGTGGACGCGGGCGCTCAAGGCCGGCGGTGGAAAACTCCCTGAGTCCCAACCCGGCTTTCCGCCGCTTGAACCGCAGCGTTCGCTCGAAGCGCTTGAGGTCGCGAGCGCAACTCAAGACTATATTCTCTGGCAGGCGCTCGACCTTCCGTTCGCTTTCGTGGTCGTCATGATGACGGCGACGGCGATCGCGCTTGGGCTTAAAGGCGCAGGGCTGCGAAGTCTTTCATTTCCTCTCGCCGTTCCGCCGCTTTATTTCGTGATGGAGCTTGTCGAGAATGCTTTTGTCGCCGCTTTCGCCGCGAAGATTGCGGCGCCTGCTGAAGCGGTCGTGCTCGTTCAACAGACCGCGACGACGATCAAGATGGGCGCGGGCTGGGGGGCGATTTGGCTCGCGCTCCTCGGACTGGCCGCCGCTTCGGTTTCGGCGATCATCAGGATTTTTCGAAAGCGCGCATGACAAAAACAGACCTCATCGCCTTCGCGCGCCGCCTGCCGAAGGCGGAATTGCACCTTCACATCGAAGGAAGCCTCGAGCCCCCGATGCTCGTCGCGCTGGCGAAGCGGAACAATGTCGCGATTCCCTTCAAGACCGTCGAAGAAGTGCGCGCGGCCTATGCCTTCTCGAACCTCCAGGATTTTCTCGATATCTATTATCAGGGCATGAATGTTCTGCGTACGGAAGAAGATTTTTTCGACCTGACGATGGCCTATCTCAATCGCGCGCGCGCCGACAATGTGCGCCATGCGGAGATTTTCTTCGACCCGCAGGGCCACACCGCGCGCGGCGTTCCTTTCAATACGGCGATCAGCGGAATTCTGACGGCGCTCTCGATGAGCCGCGCGCAGTTCGGCATGACGTCGAAGCTGATCCTCTGCTTCCTGCGCCATCTCTCTGAAGAAGACGCCTTCGCGTGTCTTGAGGAGGCCGAACCCTGGCTCGATCGCATCGCGGGCGTCGGGCTCGATTCCTCCGAAATCGGTCATCCGCCGTCGAAATTCCAGCGCGTCTTCGCCGCCGCGCGCGAGCGCGGGCTGAAGCTTGTCGCGCACGCCGGCGAGGAAGGGCCGCCGGACTATGTGCGCGAGGCGCTCGATCTCCTCGACATCGACCGGCTCGACCACGGCAATCGCAGCCTTGAGGACGAAGGGCTGGTCGCGCGCCTGCGGGAGCGCGGCATTACCTTGACCGTCTGCCCCTTGTCGAACCTCAAATTGTGCGTCGTAAAGGAAATCCGCGCCCATCCCTTGAAGCGGATGCTTCAGGCGGGCCTTCGCGCCACCGTCAATTCCGACGACCCCGCCTATTTCGGCGGCTATGTGATGGCGAATTTCGAAGCCGTCATCGACGCGCTCGATCTCGACCAGGAAGACCTGCGAACGCTCGCGAAAAATTCCTTCGCCGGATCTTTTCTGGAAGACGGCCAGAAACGCGCCCATCTGGCGGCGATCGACAAGGCGCGCTGAGGGGCGTCGCCGGCGCCCGCGGCGCCGCGCTTGTGGTGCATATACCAACTATAGCGCACTTGCCGGCGCATTGTTTACGCCGTCACACCGGGGCGCGCCTCTTGGCGCGAACCCGGGGACCATCTCCTGAATTTCCCGCGCGCGGGGCGGCTCCCTTCGGGAGATGGACCCCGGATCG
>DNZB01000177.1:11907-12058 GCA_003506635.1 Parvularcula sp. | reverse complement strand
GGCTGCGCCGTCCGGGGTGACGGGGAGCGATGCGCCGCGAAGAGCCCTCCCTCCCTTGAAAAGGGCGGGCTTTCGCGCACGATTTTGCGTAGCGAAATCGTCCTTGCGCGAAAGGGAGGGTTCACAGGCTCAATTCAACAGCGCGAACCCT
>DNZB01000177.1:0-11650 GCA_003506635.1 Parvularcula sp. | reverse complement strand
AACCCTCCCGTTCGCCCAAGGCCAGCCGCTTCGCGTCTGGGGGCTCACGCCCTCCCTTTTCAAGGGAGGGATGGGAGGGGGCGCGGATTCGCCTTTTAGGCTTATTGACCATAACCTACTCGCCTAATAAATGTGTTGACCCCGGCCCCCGTTCGGCCCGATGCTCCTCCGATCGCGCCGTGGCTGACGCCCGGCGCGATCGTCGTTTCTGACGGTCGCTTCGCAAGAAGCGGCGGCTCTTTGACAAGTTGGGGTGGGCGCGTGGTTCGACGGCTAAAGTCCGTTGGCCGCGCGTGGGTATGAAGATCGCTCGCCGAACATCCGTCCGAACGGGACGACGCCGACGCCGGCGTCCGTTCCTTTGAAAAAAGCAGTGATCCCGGCGCCAAGGTGCGTCGTGGTTAAAAAGGCGCCTTTCAAAACCCCGAAAAGGCGCCTTTTGCGGCTGGACCCCGCAAGGGAATTGGAAATTTCAGGAATCCGCCAGCGCCAAAAGGCGCCTTTTCGACGCGCAAGCGATGCGATCCGGCGCGCTTCGGGCGGCGGCTCTTTTTTGACGCGCCTATCGCGGCGCGTCGTGCAAGACGCGGCAAGACTTTGGCCAGTCCGCGTAATTTCGCCTGAAAGCGCGAAATTGCGGGGTCCAGCCCTTTGTTCGGCCGCGCGTCTTGTCCGAAAACCGCTTCGCGCTTTTCGGAACGCGCTCTAAGGCTTGGCGGCCGCTTCGAACGAGGACGTGGTCGCCCAGCGTTCGCCCGGCGCGAGCCAGCGCCATCCGGTCGCGGCCGGCGATTCCCGCCGATTGACAGCGTCCGGCATGTGGCTCACCGGCTCGACGCAGAAATAGTCTTCGCCCGGCGGCGTAAAGACGACGGCGAAGGTAAACGCCGGATCGGGCGCGATCGTCACGCGACAAGACGGCCAGTCGATGACGATCGGACCCCGCCGCCCGGTGAAGCAGTGATCGAGCGGGGTGCGGCCGAGCCAATCCGGCGCCCCAACGAGCGCGCGCCACCGCGACGGGATAAGAGTTGCTCCGTTTTCCCAGACGCCGTCGATTTCGAGCGCAAGGCGCGCTCGCGCTCTCGGGAAATAAGGGTGGAGGCCGAGGCCCGCCGGCATCGGCCGGTCGGACAGGTTGGTGATCGCGAGGGCGTGCCGGTAGCCGTCATTCGTCAATGCATAGATTTGTTCGGCCTCATAGCGCCAGGGCCACGCGCCGTGTTGATGCTGGCGGCACAGGACGGCGCGCGTCTCCTTGACCTCAACCGTCTCAAACGGCGCCAGCCAATCGAAGCCATGCAGCGTATGCGGATGATCGGGGTCTGAAGGGTGATTGCGTTCAAGCGTGATCGCGCGGCCTTCCGCCGTAAAGCGCCCGCGCGCGATCCGCCCGGAGAAAGGCGACAGCGGAAAGCAGCCGAGCGCCAGGGGGCCGGCGTCGCCGGGACGGGTGTGAAAGATTTCCCGCCCGTTCCAGCGGAAAGATTTGACGCCGCCGCCAAGAGCGGGCGTGAGGCATAGCGCAACGCGATCATTCCGGAGAAGCAAGCGGGGTGACTCGTTGCGGCGGCCGGGCGTCCTTATCGCGGTTGGCGCGGGCGCTAAAGCCTGATCGCGCGCTTGCCGTGATTGTCGCCGAGCGTTCCGGTTGCGAAAGTCCGCCCGCCGAGCATGAGGGGCGCCGCGCCGTTTCCTTTCCAGTCGATCGGCACGACGTCGCCCGGCTTCAGCGCCAGGACGCGGCCGAGCGGGGCCTCGAAAAAGCCGCCGAAGCACTGCGCGGTCACGGAGATGTCGCGGACCTTGGCGATCCTTTCCGGCGTCAGCGGTGAGGCTGCGGTTTCCGCCAGCGCCGTGCTCGCCGCTTCGGCGCGCGCGATCATGACGGCGAAGTCGCCGCCGCCATTCGGCAGACGTGCGTTCAGCGACAGAAGAATCCATCGCTCCGCGCCGATGGACGCGAGCGCCGCCTCAAGGCTCGTCGCGGCGACGCTCAGCGTCGGAACTTTTGTTTCGCGGCCATCCTCGTTGCCGACGCCGGTGAGGCGGCGCGCGAAGGTCGACGCAATTGATCGGTCGACAGGGGTCGGCGCCGCATCGCCTGGCGGCGTCACCCGTTTGCAGATCGCAAAATCGGCGGCGGCGGCGACAAGGCGATTGTCGAAGCCGATGGCGAGCGGCGTCTCGCCCACGTCAATAAGCCACCAGGCGTCGCACGCGCGCGATGCCGCGATCAGCTGGCCCTGCGTCAAGGTCCGGCGCTGCGCGCGCGGCTCCTCGGCCGGCGCTGAAAAATAGCCGCGAAACGCCGCGCCGAAGGCGTCAAGCGCATCAGCAAGCGCGGCGTCCGCCGCGGCGGCGGCCGCGCTCGCCGCTGCGATCTTGGCGGCGATGAAATTGCGTTGCGCCGTGAAATCGGCAGCGTCTGAAACCATTTTTCCACCTAAACCGGCGCGGGTTAAAATTACCTTGTACACGCAAAGGTTGATTCACAATTCTCGGCTACCTCGCCCTCATCGGGAGTTGAGTGAGCCGATGTCGCCGCCCCACGGGCCTACGATCGTCATCAAGAAAAAGAAGATCGTCGCCGGCCACGGCCACCATGGCGGCGCGTGGAAGGTCGCCTACGCCGACTTCGTCACCGCGATGATGGCGTTCTTCCTGCTGATGTGGCTCCTTAACGCCACGACTGAGGACCAGCGCAAGGGGCTTGCGGACTACTTCAATCCTTCGGTGCCGATCAGCCGCATTTCGGGCGGCGGAACGGGCGCGCTCAACGGCTCTTCCGTCGTTTCGGAGCAAACGCTGACGCAGGACGGCGTCGGCGCGTCGTCGCATTATACGGCGCCCTCGCTGCGCGACGACGGTTCCGAAGACAGGGCCGAAGACGCCGATCCAACGCTGAAAACGGTCGAGGACCAGATCAACAGGACGCAAGAAGCGCTTGAGGAGAGGGAGCTCGCCGATCACATCAGCACACGGATGACCCCCGACGGCCTGGTCGTCGAACTCGCCGACCAGGATGAATCGCCGCTCTTCGAAATCGGCTCGGCGCGGCCCTCGCCCTTGTTGTCAAAGCTTCTCGAAGCGATCGCGCCGGTGCTGGCGACGGTCGAAAACGACATCGAAGTCATCGGCCACACGGATGCCCGCCCCTTTCCAGGCGGGGCCGGCTACACCAACTGGAATCTTTCGGCTGATCGCGCCAACGTCTCGCGCGAACTTCTGATCGAACATGGTCTGCCCAAGGAGCAATTCGCCGCCGTCGTCGGCAAGGCGGACACCGAACCCCTTAGCGCCGACCCCTTCGCCGCTCGCAATCGGCGTATCGCAATTCTCCTTGTCGCCTTTCCTGACGCAGGCGCAGGCGCCGGGAATTAACGCTTGATCAACAAAAACCGACTACAACTTTAGGTAGTACGAAAATCACGCTGCAATTAGGGTGTTGCGCATGGGCATTTCCTCCTCGTTGAACGCGGGCGTCGCGGGCCTCGCCGTCAACGCCGTCAAGCTTGCGACCATCTCCGACAACATCGCGAATTCGCAGACCATCGGCTACAAGCGCGCCGACGCGCAGTTCGCCGATCTCGTCTTGCAGCAGCAGAGCGGCGCTTACTCCGCCGGAGGCGTCAGAGCCTTCACCTTCCGCGACGCCGGCGCGCAAGGCGCGCTCATTACGACCGCAAGCTCGACCGACATATCGATCAGCGGACGTGGGCTTCTTCCGGTGACGGACGCCGCCGGCGTGGCGTCGCCCGCCGCCGACCGCGAGCTCTTGCTGACCTCCACCGGCTCATTCTTCACCGATGAATTCGGACAGCTGCGCACGCAAAGCGGCCTCTTCCTGCTTGGTTGGCCGACGGACTCGACCGGCAGCGTCGGCTCGCCCGCGCGCGACAGCGGCTCCGGACTGGAGCCGGTGCGCATCAATCTCAATCAGTTCTCCGCCTCACCGACGACGCAAGTGCGCCTTGGTCTCAACCTTCCGGCGTCAGACACGGTCGCCGGCGCGCCGGGCGATCCTTACGTGCTGCCAATCGAATATTTCGACAATCTCGGGCGGCGTCAGACCTTGTCGCTCACCTTCACCCCCACGGTGCCGGCGACGGGCGCGAGCAATCAGTGGGCGGTTTCGATCATCGACCTCGCCGGCAGTCCGACGACGCCGATCGGCGCCTTTGACGTGACATTCGACGATACGCCGGCGACGGGCGGGTCGGTCGGCGCCGTGACGGCGAGCGGCGGGGCGTCCTACGATCCCGCGACCGGCCGCGTCACCGTTACGACGGCCAGCGGGCCGCTTGAAATCGACATCGGATCGCCCGGCGGCGGCTCGGCCCTGACGCAATTGTCCGCGACCTTCGCTCCGCTCGCCGTGACGAAGGACGGTGCGCCGATCGGCAATCTTTCAACGATCGAGATTGATGAAGGCGGCGTCCTGACCGCCGTTTTCGATACGGGCTTCCGCCGCCCGCTCTATCAGATCCCTGTCGCCGACGTGCCGAATTATCGCGGCCTCAACGCCGTCGGCAATCAGGCGTTCGCGGTCTCGCAGGACAGCGGCGACATCTTTCTCTGGGACGCGGGCGACGGCCCCGTCGGCGAGACCATCGGCTTCGCCTTGAGCGAATCGACGACCGACATCGCAGCGGAGCTGACCGACCTCATCCAGACGCAGCGCGCCTATTCGTCGAACGCCAAGATCATCCAGACCGTCGATGAGATGCTGCAGGAAACGACGAATATCATCCGCTAACAGACGATAGGAGCGGCCGATGTCGATCTCGCAGGCGCTCTCGAACGCGACTTCCGGCCTCGGCGCCGCCTCGCGCCAGGCGGGCCTCGTCTCGCAGAACATCGCCAACGCGCTGACCCCCGGTTACGCCCGGCGCGACATTTCGCTCGCCGAGCGCACCGTCGCCGGGGCGGGCGCCGGCGTTCGCGTCGCAGGCGTTGATCGTGCGACGTCGCCCGCCCTGACGGCCGAGCGGCGCGCCGCCGACGGCCCGGCGGCGCGGGACGAAGCCGCAAGCGCCGCCGCCGCGCGCATCAGCAGCCTTTTCGGCGGACCGGAGGATGCAAGCTCGCTCGTCTCGCGATTCTCCGCCTTCGACCGCGCGCTTCGCGATCTTGCGAACCAGCCCGCGAATGCAGCGGCGCAGCGGGTCACGGTCGCGAGCGCCAAGCAGGCCGTTTCGGCCATCAACACGCTGTCTGCGTCGCTGCAGACGATCCGCGCCGAAGCGGACCGTTCCATCGCTGCGGACGTGGCGCGCGTCAACGCCTCGCTGGCGCGGATTGAAGCGCTCAACACCCAGATCGAACGCGCCTCGAGCGCCAGTCGCGACGCAAGCGCGCTGCTTGACGAGCGTGATCGTGAAATCGACGTCGTCAATCGCGCGATCCCGGTGCGTACGCTCGCGCGCGAGAACGGCAAGGTCGATCTCATCACCCTTGAAGGCGCGCCGCTACTCGCGGGCCAAGCGCGCCAGCTGAGCTTTACGGCGCGCCCGATCATCACGGCGGACCAGACCTTTGCGAATGGGGCGCTTTCCGGCCTGTCGGTCGACGGCGTCGACATCACGCCAGGCGCCGCTGCGCGCGGCCCCGCCGGCGGCTCGATCGCCGGACACTTCGCCGTGCGCGACAAGATCGCAGTTGAAGCCTCCGGCGATCTCGACGCTTTCGCGGCGGACCTCATCGACCGCTTCGCCGCGCCGGGCCTTGATCCGACCGCGGCGCCGGGGGCGCCGGGACTTTTCACCGATGCGGGCGCCGCGCGCGCCGATCCCTTCGTCGCGGGGCTCGCCGGCCGCTTGCGCCTCAACGCCGCTGTCGACCCCGATCAGGGCGGCGAACCTTATCGCCTGCGCGATGGTCTTTACGCGACAGTCTCGGGGCCGGCTGGATCGAACGCGCTACTCGTCGATCTTGTGGGCGCGCTCGACGCGCCGCAGGCTGCGGCCTTTTCGGACGGACGCTTGTTGTCCGCGGTCGACGCCGCCGGCGCGGTGGTCGCCTTGCGCGGCGCGGCGCGCGCCGCCTTTGAGGGCGACGCCGCCGGGTCCGCCGCGTTTCGCGACGCGCTCGCCGAAGCTGAACTCGGCGAGACCGGCGTCGATACGGATGCGGAGCTGCAACAGCTTCTTCTTGTCGAACAAGCCTACGCCGCCAACGCCCGCGTCATCGAAGTGGCGGGCCGGCTGATCGATCAGTTGACGGAGCTTTAAATGAGAACCGTCGGGCCGCCGACCCTTCTGACCGCTCAACGCTTCGCGACGGCTTCCGCCTCTTTGCGGCGCGACAGCGAGACGGCGCGCATCGAATTGTCGACGGGCCGCCTCGCCGATCTGCCGGCGGCGCTCGGCGGCCGCATCGGCGAGGCGTCGTCGCTGCGGGCCGCGCTCGACGCGATCGCAGTGCGCCGGCAAGGGCTACAACAGGCCGATCTTGTCGCCGCCGCTTCGCAGCGCGCTCTTTCGGCGATCGACGAAGGCGCGCGGCCGCTCGCCACGGACGCGCTCGCCGCCAATGGCCGCGGCGACAATGCGGCGCTGGCGACCGCAGCGCTCGAAGCGCGGAGCCGGGTCGAGGCCGCCTTCTCGAACCTCAACATCAAGGTCGCCGGACAATTCCTGTTCTCGGGCGACGCGACAGACCGCCCGCCGCTCGCCGGCGCTGATGCGCTGATCGCCGATGTCGAGGCGATCTACGCCGGGGCCGCGGACGCCGCGGCCCTCGACGCCGCGCTCGACTTCTATTTCGACGACCCCGCCGGCGGATTTCAGACGACGATCTATCGGGGCGGCGCAGGACCAGCGCCGTCGATCGAGATCGCGGGCGGCGAGCGCGGCGCATTCACCGCGCGCGCCGACGATCCGTCGATCCGCGACGTGCTGCGCGGTCTTGCCGTCATCGCGGCCGCGGGCGCTGCGCCCCCGTCAGCGCTCCGCGACGGCGCGCTTTCATCGGCGGGCGCTGTCAGTCTTGACGGGACCGACGGGCTGATCGCGCGCCGCACCGACATCGGCGTTGAAGAACGGCGCGCGGCCGAAGCGCTGACCGGCCTCGACGACGAGGAGGCGGCGCTGACCGAAGCCTATAATGCGGCGACGGCGCGCGATCCGCTCGACGCCGCGACGCGGCTTCAAGCGCTTGAGGCGCAGCTCAATGCGTCCCTGGTGGCGACATCGCGGCTGTCGCAGCTCACCCTCGCCAATTTCCTGAGGTGAGGCGATGAGAGTTGCGACTTCGATCATCGCCGCGTGCCTCGCGGCGATCAGCCCCGCCGCCGGGGAAGTGCGCCTCAAGGACGTCGTGGAAATCGAGGGCGTGCGCTCGAACGATCTCGTCGGCTACGGCCTTGTCGTCGGCCTCGACGGCACCGGCGACGGCATCAGGAATGCGCCCTATACGCAAGAGATCTTCGCCGGCCTGCTCGAACGGCTCGGCGTCAACGTCCAGGGCGAAAACTTCAGCTCCCGCAATGTCGCGGCGGTGATCGTCACCGCCAAATTGCCGCCCTTCGCGCGGACGGGGATGCAGATCGACGTCAATGTCGCGGCGATCGGTGACGCTGCGAGCCTCCTCGGCGGCACGCTTATCATGACGCCGCTGCGCGCCGGCGACGGCGAAACCTACGCCGTCGCGCAAGGGCCGATCCTCGGCGGCGGCGTCGCGGCGGAAGGCCAGGCGGCCTCCGTCTCGTTCGGGGCGCCGACGACCGGCGCGATTCCGGAAGGCGCACGGGTCGAACGCGAAGCGGGATTTGAATTCGCGTCGCTGAAACGTCTCAGGCTTTCGGTGAAGTCGCCGGACGTGACGACCGCGATGCGGGCCGAGGCTGCGATCAACGCCGCGCTCGGACTGGGCGCCGCCGCCGTTCTCGACCCAGGCACGATCGACGTCGATCTTGCGCGCGCCGGTCTATCACCCGTGCAGGCCGTCGCAAAAATCGAAAATCTTCGCATCGAGCCTGAGGCGCGGGCGCGCGTCGTCATCGATCAGAAGTCCGGCACGGTGGTCATCGGCGCTGATGTGCGCATCTCGCGCTTTGCGGTGACGCAAGGCGGTCTGTCGATCTCGGTGCGGGAGAACCCTGTCGTTTCGCAGCCCAATCCGTTCTCGCGCAACGGCGAGACGATCGTCGTGCCGCGCACCGATATCGAGATCGGCGAGACGCGCGCCGACAAGATCGGCATCGTCGAGGACAATATTGCGCTCGGCGACCTCATCGAGGGGCTCAACGCGCTCGGCGTGGGGCCAAGCGATCTCATCGACATCCTCACAGCCATCAAGGCGTCAGGCGCGCTTCACGCCGAGCTCGTGGTCATTTAAAGCGCCGGGCGGAAAGCCGGATACCGTTTTTCCGCCAAGGCGGCGCGAAGGCGAACGGATGGGCGCGTCGGGACTGATTCCGTAATCACGCAGACGGTTTGGGCCGGTTGAGCTTGATCTCGCCGGATTTTTCAAGCGCCTTGACGGCGCCGACGATGGCGCGCTGTGCGGCCTCGCCATCCGCCTCGGAGGTCGGCTCCAGCGCCGCAAGCTCTTCGCGCAGCTGATCGGCCATGCGTTTTGACATATTGGCGAGCAGGAACTCGTTGGTCGCCGGCGCGTTTGTTTCGCCGAGTTTCAGCGCCTGCATCAGCACCGCGCGCTCGGCGGTGCGGACAAGCGCGGCGACGGCGACTTCATTAAGGCGTTCGGGCAGGATCTGAAACGTCAGCAACGTGCCCCGGATCGCGGCCGCCATGGGCTCGTCGCTGGCGCTGATATGATCGATCAGCGCTTCGCGCAGTGCGGCTGGAAGCAAATCGAGAATATCGACGAAAGGCGCCGATGCGACGGGGCCGGCGCTTGCAGGCGCAGGCGCGCTGAGCAGCTCTGCTTCGATTGCGCGCGCGATCGCGTCGCATGTCGCGTCATCGGGCTTTTCCTGGCGGGCGATCGCGGCCGCAAGCGCCTTGCTGAAGTCGGCCGGCGCGGCGGCAAGGACTTCCGCCGCCGGCGCCGCAGGAAGGCTCGACACGATCGCCGCCGCGGTCTGCAAGCGCTGGCCCTGCAGGAATTCGACGATCCGGCCGGCCGGCAGCGCGGCGGCCTTTCGCCACAGATCGCCTGTATTCGCGCCTGCCGGCGCCATCGCGGCCATTACCCGCTCGACGCGCGCCGAATCGGCGATCTCGGCGAGAAGACGGCTCGCTTCCGACGGGCCGGCCGGCAATTCCTCCTGACGGCGCAGCACTTCGGCGATGAATTCCTGCGCGGCGGCGATCCGCGCTTGCGGGGTGGCGGCGCGCATTTCGCTGACCGCACGGACCACGGCGGCGAGATGGGCATCGTCGATGTCGGCGACGATCGCGGCGGCGATCTCGCGCGGCAACGTGGCGAGCACGATCGCCGCCTTTTGCGCGGGCGTCAGCGGCGCATGCCTCGGCGGCGTAAGCGTCGCGAGCGAATTTTTCATGCGTAAGACCTTACCAGCGCGCCGGAAACGGCGACCCAGCCGTTCGTCATGATGAAAAAGCTGAGCTTGAAGGGCAGCGACACGATCGACGGCGGCACCATCAGCATGCCCATCGCCATAAGGACCGACGCGACGATCAGGTCGATGATCAGGAACGGCAGCAGGATGACGAAACCAACCTCGAACGCGCGCTGGATCTCGGAAAGGATGAAGGACGGAACGAGCAGCGCAAGGTCCGGTTGCGCCAGCGCGCCGGCGTCGAGGCCCCTTGCTTCCGCCAGCGTCGACAGCGCTTCGGACTCAATGCGGGCGCTCATGAACGCCTTGAACGGCGCGAGCGTTTTTTCGAACGCTTCCTTTTCCGTCAGCTCCTTGCGCGCAAGGGGTTCAAGCCCCGCGCTCCACGCTTCGGCGAACACCGGCTCCATGACGAAGAACGTCAGGAACAGCGCAAGCCCCATGATCAGCATGTTCGGCGGCGCGTGTTGCAGCCCGAGGCCCTGCCGCATGATTGACAGCGCGATGACGATGAAAGGAAGGCTCGTCGCCATCATCGCGATGCCGGGCGCAAGGCTCAGGACCGTGACGGTGAGGAAGATCTGGATGATGCGCTCGGAAAGCCCGGCGCCGAGGTCCGGCGTAAGGGTTTGCGCAGCCGCCGGGCCGATCAGCAGGGCGAAAACCGCGCCCGTCGCCGCCAGTCTTTTCACGAAGGATTTCATATGCGTTCAGGCGGCGTCCGCCGCGCCGGCGAGTTCGATGATTTCGACGCCGAAGGCGCCGGCCTCGCCAAGGTCGACAAGGCGCCCGCGCGCGATGACGCGCTCGCCGACGAGAAGATCGACAGGATCGTCGATTTTCGATTCGAGCGTCAGGACGGATTTTGGTCCGATCGCCAGCAGCTCTTCGATCGTGGCGCGCGCCTTGCCGACCGACACCGCGATGGTGACCGGCATCGCAAGCAGCGCCGCCGCGCCTCCGGCACGGGCGGCGTCCGGCGTTTCGGCGTAAACTTCATCGGCGTCAGGGGCCTGCGTCATGACTGATGCTCCTCGGCTTGCGGCGCGCTTTGCGCGTTCAGGAATTCGACGATGGCGAAAAGCGATCGCCCGACGTCGCAATCAAGGCCGCCGTCGCGCCAACGCGCTTCGAGCGATCCGGGCGCGAGCGCGTCGTCGATCGTGAACAGCGCCGCTTGCGCCGGCTCGACCTCGCCCTTGATCGCCTCGAGAATATCAGGCGAGGCGCGAAGCGTCAGTTCCGGGGGCGCGGCTGCGCCGGGCGCGCTGTCGAAAATCTCAGCGATCGCGCCGCGCGCTGCGGCCTCGCAGATCGCGGGCGCGGCGGCGCTGATGATCTCGGCGAGCGTCGCCGCGCATTGGCGGCGGTACTGCGCTTCAAGGGTCGCGACGCGGCTCTCGATCTCCAGCCGCGCGGCGTCAAGCGCTGCGAGCGCTGTCCCGACTTCGCCGGATTTGGCCTCGACGCCCGCCGCATACCCTGTTTCGAAGTCAGATGGCGCGGGCGTTGCGTCGGGCCCGAGCGCCGGGGCGCCGTTGATCGCCGGAAGGATCGCCGTGCGGTGTCTCATTGCGCCGGCTCCGATTGCTCAAGCCAGGTTTTTAGAACGGCGGACGCCGCCGGACGTTGTTCCGAGGCGATCCGCTGCAATTCGTCGATCGGCGTCGCCGGCGTCAATGGAATCGCGGCGACCGCCGCCGGGGCCAGTTGCGGCGCTGCGCCCTGCGGCGCGGGCGCGGCCTCGGCGCCCGGCTTGGTGGTCGCCAGCAACGGGCGCAAGACGAACAGCGCGAGGATCAGCGACACGATCGCCGGAATTGCAAGCTGGAGGATCGGCATGAGATTGTCGCCGACCACGTCGAGAACGCCGCCATCCGTCGCCGTCTCGCCCGCAGGTTCCGGCTGGTCGAACGCCATGCTCTCAATCGTCACGACGTCGCCGCGCGCTTCGTTGAACCCGACCGCCGCCGCGACGAGTTTTTTCAGCGCCTCGATCTCCTCAGGCGAGCGCTTTTCAGGCGCTGCGGCCGGATCATCGCTCACGGCGGGCGGTTCATTGATGAGGACCGCGACATGCACCTGGCGCAGCGCGCCCGGCATCGTGACCGTCTCGGTTTTCACTTCGGATATTTCATAGCGGCTCGTCGACTGATTTTC
>DNZB01000403.1:1996-3600 GCA_003506635.1 Parvularcula sp. | reverse complement strand
CCGCAGGCCATGTCGCCGGCGTTCGGACCGACGATCATCGCGCCGTCATCGATCAGGGTACGGAGGTTGCGCTGCGTCGGCCTCGCCTCCCACATCCGGACGTTCATCGCCGGCGCGTAAAGAACCGGCTTGTCAGTCGCGAGGAGCGCGGTCGAGGCGAGGTCGTTTGCAAGGCCGTTCGCGGCCTTCGCCATCAGGTCGGCGGTCGCCGGCGCGACGACGAGGAGATCGGCCGAGCGGGAAAGCTCGATATGCCCCATCTCCGCCTCGTCGGTCAGGTTGAAGAGGTCGGAAAAGACCTTCTCCCCGGTCAGCGATCCGACCGACAAGGGCGTGATGAACTCCGCCCCCGCCCTGGTCAGGATCGCGCGCGCGCCGATCCCGCGCCTTGACAGCTCGCGGATCAGCTCAAGCGATTTATAGGCGGCGATGCCGCCGCCGATGATGAGAAGGACGGAGCGCTGAGTCATGCCGCGAAAATAGCGTCGCAGCGGCCCGAAGTCACCTCACGCGATCTGCTCGACGCGCGCTTTCTGGCAGAGCGGGTAGCTTGCAAGCAGCGGCTCGATCGCAGCGCGCATGGCGGTGAAGGACGGACCGTAGCAATAAAGCGCTGTGTCGGTCGCGCCTTCCCAATGGCCTTTCACCTTGCCGGCCTCGCCCATCAGCCGGTCCGCCTCTTCGATCACGAAATTGACGTCGCATTCGGCGTAGACCTCGTCAGGAAGGCCGGTTCCATTGAGGAATAGCGCAAGTCCTTCGGCCGCGCCGAACGGCGTTTCAGCGCCCGTCGCCTCGACGATCAGCTTTGATCCCTTCGGCGCGCCAAGTTCTTCCAGCGCCGCGATGATCGCCTGCAGCGCGCTTTCGCTCGCGTCGGTCAGCGACAGTTCGAGGTCGCAGAAGTCGATCCCGCGCTCATCGCCGGTCAGCTGCGTGCCGCCGCCCGTGACCTCGCCGACGCCGATATCGGCCAGAACCTCGCCCAAGGGGTCCTCAAAGTGCTCGCCGCGCTGGACCGGCTGAAGGCGCGCGTTGATCCTTATGATGACGATCTCGCCTTCGACCGGTTTTTTCCGCGCCCCGAATTTCAACCCGAACATCGCCGCCCCTTCCCGCCGCAAAGTTCGAGTATCGCTAAGGAGTACGAAGGGGCTCTAAGCAAATTGTCTAAAATTTTAGCGAAAGGCGATGACCGCCGCGAGGAAGAGCGCGGCGGCGCCGGCGAACCACAAGGCCCGGCGCATCATCCGGCGTTCCCGGGCGAGATCGCGCATCAGCGCTTCGGCGCCGGCGCCCGGCGCGGCGAACGCCTCGTCGGACACGCGCGCCGAGGCGGCGGCGATCGTCTCGACATAGCGCGGCAATTGCGGCGCGATGTCGAGCGCCTTCAAGGTCGCCTCGCGCAGGCGGTCGAACTGCCGCTTTGGGCCGATGGCGTCGGCGATCGCCGCACGCACGACCGGCGTCGCCGCCTCCCACATGTTGATCGCGGGATCGAGCGTCCTTGCGACGCCCTCGACCGTCACCATGGTGCGCTGAAGGAGCACAAGCTCGGGGCGCAGATGCATGTCGAAAAGCGCCGTCACGTCGAAAAGCTGCTG
>DNZB01000403.1:0-1707 GCA_003506635.1 Parvularcula sp. | reverse complement strand
TCGGCGGAAAGGCCGAACAAGGGCTCGCCGACAGCGCGCAAGGCTTGTGCGAAGGCCTCTGCCGAATGCGTCTTCGGCACATAACCGGCGTCAAAATGCACTTTCGCCGTGCGCATGTAATCGCGCGTGATGAAGCCGTGGATGATCTCGGCGAAGGTGCGCCGCGTAAGCTCGTCAAGCCGGCCCATGATGCCGAAATCGACGAGCGCGAGGCGCCCTTGCGCATCGATCATCAGGTTTCCCTGATGCATGTCGGCGTGGAAGAAGCCCTTGTGCAGCGCCTGCGTCAGGAAGACCTCGATGATGCGGCGGGCGAGCGCGCGCTTGTCGACGCCGCGCGATTCAAGCGCCGTCAGGTCGCTGACTGGAGTCGCGTCGATCCATTCGAGCGTCAGGACGCGCCGCGCCGTCAGCGGCCAGACGATCTCCGGCACGCGCACGCCGGGCGTTTCTTTCAGGTCTTCTTTCAGCGCAGAGGCGGCGGAAGCCTCCATCCGGAGGTCAAGCTCGACGGCGGCGGCCGCCTTCAAGGTCTCGACGAACCGCACGGGCTCCATCCGCCGCGTCGTCGCCGAAAGTCCCTGGAGGAAGCGCGCCGCGCGGGCGAAGGCGCGAAACTCCGCGGTCACCTGCGGTTCGATCCGGGGGCGGAGCACTTTGACGGCGACGGCGCGCCCGTCCTTCAGCGTCGCGCGGTGGACCTGCGCGATCGAGGCGGCGGCGATCGGCTCGGAAAACTCGGTGAAAAGGTCGTCGATCGACTTGCCGAACGCGCGCTCGATCTCCGCGACCGCCTCGGCGCGCGGGAAGGGCGGCATCCGGTCCTGCAGGCGGCCGAGATCGCGCGCCGCGTCAAAGCCGATGATGTCAGGCCGCGTCGCCATGAACTGGCCGAGCTTCACATAAGCGGGGCTCATGCCTTCAAAAGCGCTGGCGAGCCGTTCGCCGGGCCGCAAGCGCCGGCCGTCCGGGGCCCTGGTGGTCGCGCCGATGCGCGAAACGGCGCCCGCCAGGCGCACCGGCGCCGGAAGAAGATGCGCGGCCTCGGCGGGGACCAGCGCGTCATGGCGCGACAGGCGCGCCGCGGCGGCTATGAGGCGCATCAGATCTGCGGCGGCGTCGAACATCAAAAGCCTAGATCCGCCGTCCTGAATGAATGGCGACGACGCCGGCGGAGAGATTCTCAAAGCCGACGCGCTGGAATCCCGCCTCGCCGATCATCGCCGCGAAGCGCTCTTGCTTCGGAAACCGGCGGATCGATTCGACGAGATATTGATAGCTCTCGCGGTCGCCGGCGACCTGCTCCCCAAGCCAGGGAATGACGTTGAAGGAATAGGCGTCGTAGAGTTTTTGCAGCCCCTCCGTCGCGACATGCGAGAACTCAAGACACTGGAAGCGCCCGCCGGTTTTGAGGACGCGGCGCGCCTGCTTTAGCGCGCGGTCGATATGGGTGACATTCCTGATCCCGAAGGCGATCGTATAAGCGTCGACCGATTGGTCCGGGAGCGGAAGATGTTCGGCGTCGGCGCAGACGCGCGCCAGCCTGTCGCCCCGCCCAGTCGGCGTCTTGCGCGCCGCGCCCGCCCGCAGCATCTCGGCGTTGATGTCGGCGACGATCGCGCGGGCCGGCGGCAGCGACGCTGCGCGGGGCCGCGAATCGGCGCGATCAAGGAACGCGAACGCGACGTCGCCAGTGCCGCCCGCGAC
>DNZB01000114.1 GCA_003506635.1 Parvularcula sp. | reverse complement strand
CGGTTTGAGAAATGGCTCCCCTTCGTGAATGCGTATCGAAATTTATGCCAAGCGCCGAGCGCTGAATTTCGAGCGATTTTGCAGGAAATCGGCTCGGTCATTCAGGATTCCTGTTCCCGATGACTTAAGAGTTCGAAGCCGCCGCGATACCTATATCAACGGGTATCTCCGTGCTCCAGGCGATTTGGCCTTCCAAGCTAAAGACGCGGGTTCGATTCCCGCTACCCGCTCCAAAAAATCTGCGTAAAATCAAGTTATTATGAGAGATAGGCGAAATCGTCACGCTGAGAAAATCGCGCCAGCTAGAAAATAGCTAGAAGTTGATGAGCATTCTCGAGGATCGAGGAAAAAGACGTTCCGGCGCCGAAAACGTAGCAGTCAGATCTCGCGGTTCGAAAAACTGTCACGCCTGTGAAAAAGCGCCGATGTGTGACCCTCTAATCTATTTCGGTAAGCCGGTGGCTTGCGGCGCCAAGCAGCTGTTTCGACAAGGTCACAATCGGCGCCGATCGTGACCCTATCATGAATGAAGAATTCCAAAACGACGCAGAGGCTTAGTCGGGCGAAAACGCGGGGTCATATTTCCGCGCATATTCACAGGCGAAGAGATCAGTCCAAGCAGCTCAAGCGCCTCCGGGTTTACGTTGCTGACGCGAGCGGCTTGGCGGCGACGTACATGTAAATGACGCCGGTCATTGTCCGCCATTTCCCGCGTAGATCGATCGCGCTGAAGCCTACTTTTTCTATAAGAGCAGGCAACACGCCTTCGGCGTTCGGTTGCGTATTGGCGCGCCCGTCTACAAATTGGACTGTTGCGCGAAAGAGGACGCGGGCCAGCGCCGTATCCTGTAAACCGTAATCGGCGAGGATCAGTCGCCCGCCTGGGTTCAGCCGATCGAACGCGGCCGCAAGAATTCGTTCCTTCTCGGCGAGACTGACTTGATGCAAGACTAGACTTGAGACGATGACATCGACAGGTCCGCTTGGAACCGCTGATGGAAAATGACCCACGACGAATTTTGCTGCGCCGCCTGAATGCGCCGCCTTACTACGCGCAAGGCGAACCGCGTCTTCGTCGGGATCAACACCGACATAAGCGGCGTGCGGCGACGCCTGATAAAGTAGAACTGCAAGACTTCCGGTTCCAGAACCGATATCGAGGATCGCCTGATGGTCGCCCGCGAGGATTTCCGTGACGAGCGCCTGTCGCCAAACATTTTCGCGCGTCAGCAACGCAATCGCAGCGTCATAGATCGGCGTTAACGCGGCATGTCCAAGCGGGGGCGTGTAAACGGCGGGATCTTTCTTCATCATTATCAATCACTTTTCTTGTTCGAACTCGAGCGACCATAGAAGATAGGAAAAGACGCGCAGCGGTCGCGGCTGCGCTGACCTGAGAACGCCAAGCGGCGGCGCTGAACTCGGCCTAATTATTTTCTTCATGGAAATGATTTTGCAATGAGCGGCGCCACGGAAATCGCGTTCGACGCATGCGGAACGGTGTCAGCAGTGACGACTTGCTCGGCGCAATCGAGCAGGCGCTGATATGAGTCTTCGGCAAAAAGGGCGTGCACGGCGAGACAATAGGGCTTGGCGAAGTCACGCGCGCTGAGTTGGCTGGCTGCTTCGATCATGGTCCGGCCGGACGACACGATGTCGTCAATCAGGACGGGGCGGTGGTCGCGCCAGGGCGTCATGTCCGGGACGGCGATAGCGACGTTGCGGTCGCCAAAGCGCTGTTTGTTCAGGACGACATAGGGTGCGCCGGCGGCTTGCGCGACGGCGGCGACCCATTGCTCGCTTTCACTGTCTGGTCCGATCACCAGCGGCCGCTCGACATTACGCTCAATCCAGTCCGCGAGCAGCGGCGCGGCGTGTTCGACGCGAGTCGGGATTGAGAAAATTTCGCCGAGATCGCGGCGGCGGTGGAGATGCGGATCAACCGTCACAAGACTGTCGAATGAATCTGAAAGGAGTCTCGCGAAATATACCGACGAAACGGATTCGCCGTCCTTGAATCTTTTGTCCTGGCGCATATACGCAAGATAGGGCGCAAGTAAGTTGACGCTCTTCGCTCCAAGCTCACGCGCTGTCTCGGCAGCGAAGACGAGAGAGAGAAACTGGTTATCCGGCCGCGCGGTCGTGCACAGAAAATCGACGTCTTTGCCGGCGACATCGCAGGCGAGCCGCAGGTAAGTCTCTTCGTCGGGAAAGCGCCGCGTCTCGATTGCGCCCAATTCGGCTGAAGTTTGCCCGACAATAGCAGCGGCGAGGATTTCATTTCCGGGGAGGGGCACGATCAGACGCATTCGTTCAAGACTCCAGTTCAAACATGTCCAAATTCGCAAGGGCGTATTCCATCGCATAATCCAATCGGCCTTCGGCTTCGGCATGCAGCGACAGCAGCGGCTGGCCGGCGGCGATGGCGTCGCTCAAACGGACATGCAGCTCAACGCCGGCGGCCTTGTCGTCCGGCGCGCCGGTGAGTTTGGCGAGACGCGAAATTTTCCGGTTGTCGATCCGGGCAAGCCGACCCGAACCGCGCGCCGGCCAAACGCGCGTCAGCGGCGCGCGCGGCGGAACGCGCATGCCGCCTTGCGCCTCGCAGATCCGTTGAAACTTGGCCCACGCCTGTCCGCTGACAAGGGCGCGCAACGCCATTGCGCGTCCTTCCCCTTCGCGCGCCGTCCCCGCCAGTTCCAGCGCCGCGCCCGCCAGCGCCAGCGCGCGCTCGCGAAGATCTTCGGGCGCCGCCGCGGCGTTCTGCAACACAGCCAATACGTCGCGCGCTTCGAGCGCCGGCCCTAATCCGCGACCGATGGGCTGCGATCCGTCAGTGATCACGCATCGCGAGCGCAGTCCGAATGCGGCGGCTGCGGCGGACAAGTTTTCACTGAGCGATCGGGCCGCTTCCGGCGAGCGGACCTTCGCCGACGGTCCGACGGGCAGATCGAAAACGACATGGGTGGCGCCGGCGGCGATTTTTTTCGAAAGGACCGAAGCGACCAGTTGGCCCTCAGTATCGATGTCGAGCGCGCGCTCAATCCGGATCAAGATGTCGTCGGCGGGGCTCAAGTGAACGGCGCCGCCCCAGGCAAGGCACGCTCCTTCCGCCTCGACCACGCGGCGCATGCGTGCAAGGTCGAGATCGACCGGCGCCAGCGTCTCCATCACGTCGGCTGTGCCCGCCGGCGAGGTGATCGCGCGCGACGAGGTCTTCGGCATGACAAGACCAAGGCTTGCGACGATTGCGACGATGATCGGCGTCGTGCGATTGCCGGGCAGTCCCCCGACGCAGTGCTTGTCGACAACAGGACTTGTCGGCCACGACAAGCGATCGCCCGCGTTAACCATCGCCCGCGTCAAATGAATCATCTCGTCGCGGTCGAGAGGTAACGCAGAACACGCAGACAGAAACGTCGCCAGGTGAATGTCGCTATAGCGGCCGCCGGAAATGTCGCTGACAATCGCGGTGAAAGCGCGCGCATCAAGCCGCCCGCCATAGATGCGCCGTCGAACGTCCCCGAAGGATGGGACAGGCGGCGCTTGCCGAATCTGAAGGGGTTCGCCTTCCGCGAGCCCGAGCCTCGCCCACGCCGCTTCAGAAAGAGCGGCTTCATGCTCAGCCAGCCAATCGTTCTCGACCTGATAAAGCGTCGCGATCACTTCTCCTCGCGCAGACGACAACAGAACCCGCGACCGTGCTGCGAGGCCTTCAGCGCGGCAGAGGTGACAATCCGATCGCATCAGAACGATCACGTCGTCCTGGGTGAACAAGCCAAGGCGCCTCGCCCGAATTACGGGCGCGCCGCCAGGCGCTTCTTCAGTTTTGTTTGTCACCGTCATGCCAACTCGTACCGGCGCGACGGATCGACGACGGAGCAGTGCCAACCGAGTTCCGCATCGATTCGAACCCGCAACGCTTCAGCGGCAGCCGGTTCGCCATGGACGACGAAAACACGCCGCGGCGCTGTCGAAAATCCTTTCAGCCAGCGCATGATTTCGCCCGCGTCGGCGTGGGCGGAAAGCATCGGCAACTCGGCGATCTCAGCGCCGATTTCCATCCATTCGCCGAAGATCCGCGTCGCTTTCTCGCCGGCGAGCAGTTTCGCGCCGCGCGTGCCGGCAGCCTGATAGCCCGAAAACAGGATCGTATTCCGCGCATCAGGTCCGTACGCCCTGATGTGGTGCAACACGCGCCCGCCGGTCGCCATTCCGCTCGCTGAAATAATGACTTTGGGCTGCCGGTTGGCTGTTAGGGCCTTCGACGCTTCGACGTCGTTCACGTAGGTCGCAACGGCGCACGACGCCATGCAAACGTCCGGCTTGAACCGGTGGTCCTCCATGTGCTTGCAAAGCAAATCTGTCGCATCGACCGCCATCGGGCTGTCGAGAAATACCGGAACTGACTGCAGTCGGCCTGCGTTTTTCAGCATCCAAAGATGATACAAAAGCAGCTGCGCGCGCCCGACCGCGAACGCTGGAATGACGACGGTTCCGCCGCGCCGCGCTGTACGTTCAATGACCTCGCCGAGGGCGTCCATGGGGTCGATTTGCGGGTGCAGGCGATCTCCATAAGTCGACTCGACGACAACATAGTCCGCGCGCCCAATCATCTCCGGGTCGAGCATGAACGGATCGCCGTAGCGGCCGAGGTCGCCTGAGAAAACCAGCGTTCTGTCCCGCACGTGGATTTCCGCAATGGCCGCTCCGAGGATATGCCCGGCGCGCCTGAATCTGAGCCTTGCGCCGCCCGGCAAATTCTCGTCGCTTCCAAATGCGATCGGACGCAATTGCGTCAGCGCGCGTTCCGCGTCGCGCATGGTGTAAAGCGGCAGCGCCGGCTTGTGCTTTGAAAAGCCCTTGCGGTTGGCATATTCGGCGTCTTTTTCGGCGATATGGGCGCTGTCTTTGAGAAGGATGTCGCAAAGGTCCGCCGTCGCCGCCGTGCAATAGATTGGCCCTTCAAATCCTTCGCGCACGAGTTTCGGCAGATAGCCGCTGTGATCGAGATGCGCGTGCGTCAAAACGACGGCGTCGATTGATTTGGGATCGATCGGAAACGGCGCCCAGTTCTTTTCTCGCAGGACTTTAGCGCCCTGAAACATCCCGCAATCGACCAGCAATTTTTCATTATCGCCCGCTAGGAGATGTCTTGATCCGGTGACGGTTCCCACGCCGCCGAAGCTCTGGAGAGCGATGGTCATGGCCGTTGGCCTCCTTTGTCGCGCCGGCGGAAAATGCTATTTCGCCTGGGCTTTTCCGCCCGAGATGATACGGGCGACTCCCGCCCAGAGATTGTAGAAAAAGACGAACGCTGTTGCGGCGAACCAGCCATAAATGGCGCTGGCGACCAGGCCGTAAAAGAAACTCGCCCCGTCAAGCAATTCAAATCCCGGAAACAGATCGATGAGCCAGGCATGGCCTCGCAGATCGGGGGCGATAAGCCACAGTGCGACGCAAAGAACGTAGACCGCCTGAAACAGCATGCAGGCGGCGAACATCGTCGGAAGGTACGGAAGCGGATGATATTTCGCCATGACTGAATTCCTTTCTTGGTTCGTGAGCGATTTGTCTCGGAATGCGATTGGTTGGTGATGCGCTTCTTTTTCGTTTCGTCGGTTGTCGGCGCCATAGAGCGGCGTCAGCGCCTTGACGCCCAGCGCGGGAGCATAGGTAGCGGATTGGGTCACTCGCCGACCCTCCAAGACATGCCGCCGCGCGTGGCCGAAACGAATCGAATGATTTGCCTACGGATAAGCCAGAGCGATATGACGGGAACGACAAGCCACTGCGCCAGCGGCGCGAGGCCGATGCCGAAAATCGGATCGACTGGCATCAGCGAAGAATATTCCCAGCGCTCCAGCCATCGTACGCTGACGATTTCGAGCGCCGCTGTCGCGAGCACGCCGAAGATAACGACGGCCGCCGTAACGCCCCCGAATGATCGCAGCCGCGCGCAGCGCGCGGCGATCGAGAGCGACGCCAACATGGACATAGACGCAATTACAGCATCGCCTGTCGTGCAGTGAAGCGCAGCCGTCAGACTCGGGCCAAGTCCTTCTTCGCGCCAGATCGTGTAGAGCGGCAATTGTACGACCTCCCACAAGGCGAACAGCGGCGTCGTTACGAGCACATATAGCGCGGTCGAACCGGCCGCGGCTTTCAGGATCGCCGTTGATGTCATCGCGAAGCCGTCCCCGAAGAATTGAAGCTCCGCGTGGCGTCTTCAGCCATGCGACCAACGCACCAGCTGGCGTAGGACGGCGCAATTACGCCGCCAAGTGCGCGGCCGAGAGCCGAGGTTGGAAGCTCGTAGTCGATGAAGACACGCAAGCCGGCGTCGGCGCCGTCGGGCGCGATCTCGAAACCCATGCGATAGGAACCGATGACGAGAAGCCGAGGGGCGCCGCGCGTCTCCCAGGTTTTTCGGTGCGGCGGATTTCGTTCAACAACGGTCTCCTCAACCGATAGCGGAATACCAAGAAATCTTCCGCCCATCCTGATGACGGAGCCGAGCTTGCGCCCCTTCGCCTCGTCGAGTTCATAGGTCATGCGGCCGCCCATCATCATCGCGGACCGTTCTTTCATATGCGCGCCGAGGCGCTCGGCGTCGTCGAGATGGTCGAACAATCGGTCCGCAGACGCATTGATACGGACGCGCGCTTCCGTGTGACGCAAGCGCTTCTGCTCCGCGGTCGCCGCTTGACGGCTGCGCCGCCAAAGAGCAGGCGCAGCGCCCGCCCAGAGATTATAGAAGAACACAAACACGACCGCGACGAGCCAGCCGTACATGGCGCTGGCGATCAGGCCGTAAAAGAAGCTCGAAACGTCGAGCAGATTGAAGCCAGAAAAGATGTCGATGAGCAGACCGTGGCTTCGCAATTCAGGAAAGGCGGCCCACAGGCCGACGCAAAAGAGGTAGAAGACTTGGAACAACATGCAGGCGGCGAACATTGTCGGAAGGTACGGAAGCGGATGATATTTCGCCATGACCGAATTCCTTTCCCGTTACATGAGCGATTTGTGTTGGATCGCGATTGGCTAGTGATGCGCTTCTTTTTCGTTTCGTCGGTGGTCGGCGCCATGCGCGCCGTGAGGATGCAATAGATGAAGCAATGGGCACGCGAGCAGGATAAGGTAGGGCGCAAGCCCCAAAGCGTGTCCCCAATGCTCGCGAAGTAGGAAAAACGCCACGATCAGCGCTGAAGAAATGGCGACGATCAGCCATCGATTAAAATGCAGTTTGCCGGTCATATTTTGACGCTCCTGAGTCTTAAGGCGTTAGCGATGACGCTGACTGAACTCGCCGCCATCGCGGCGGCGGCGATGATCGGCGACAGCAACAATCCGAACACGGGATAAAAGACGCCGGCTGCAATCGGCACGCCCGCGGCGTTATAGATGAAGGCGAAAAACAGATTTTGGCGGATATTGCGCATCGTCGCCTGACTGAGTCGGCGCGCGCGCACGATGCCGCCAAGATCGCCTTTCAAAAGCGTAATGCCCGCGCTTTCGATGGCGACATCCGTCCCCGATCCCATAGCGATGCCGACATCGGCGGCGGCGAGCGCCGGCGCATCGTTGACGCCGTCGCCGGCCATCGCAACGATCCGGCCTTCCGCCTTAAGCCTCGTGACCACCGCGCTCTTTTGATCGGGGAGCACGTCCGCTTCGACCTCTTCGATATTGAGGCGTCGGGCGACTGCTTCGGCGGTGACGCGATTGTCGCCGGTGAGCATGATGACGCGAATACCCTCCGCTTTCAGCGCCTTGAGTGCATCCGGCGTCGTCGCCTTGACCGGATCGGCGATGCCGATGACGCCGCCGGGTTTGCCGTCGACGCCGACAAAGATCGCCGTCACACCGTCGCGCCGCAGCGCTTCCGCGCCCGCCTGCAGCACGCCGACGTCGACGCCCCGTTCGGCGAGGAAGCGGGCGTTGCCGATGACAATGGAACGACCTTGGGCGCGTCCGAGAACCCCCTTGCCGACGGGGCTGTCAACGCCTTCAGGTTCCGACAGCTTCAGCCCGCGCTCGCCGGCCGCCGCGACGATCGCTTGCGCCAGCGGGTGTTCGCTGCCGCGCTCGACGCTTGCGGCAAGGGCGAGCAGCGTTTTCTCGTCGAATCCTGACGCAGGGTGAATCGCCACGACTTTCGGCTTTCCCTCGGTCAGCGTGCCGGTCTTGTCGACAACCAGCGTATCGACTTTCTCCATGCGTTCGAGCGCCTCCGCGTTCTTGATGAGAACGCCGGTTGTCGCGCCGCGCCCGACGCCGACCATGATCGACAT
>DNZB01000064.1 GCA_003506635.1 Parvularcula sp. | reverse complement strand
CCGCGCGAATAAGAACCGCGTCCTGCCCCAGGAAATCGAGCAGCGGCGCCGGGTCTGGCACGGTCGCCGAGAGCCCGGTGACGCGCAGGCGCGGCGCAAGACGCTTCAACCGCGCGAGGGAGAGCGCCAGCAGATGACCGCGCTTGGTCGCGAAGAGCGAATGAATCTCGTCGATGACGACAGCGTCGAGCGCGCCGAAAAACCGCGCCGCGTCGCCATGCGTCAGCATCAGCGCGACCTGTTCGGGCGTCGTCAGCAGAATGTCGGGCGGGGCGTGCCTTTGCCGCTGGCGGCGCGCCGCGGGCGTGTCACCCGTTCGCGTCTCGACCGCGATGTCAAGGCCGAGGTCCTCGATCGGCCGGGTAAGATTGCGCGCGACATCGACTGCGAGCGCCTTCAGGGGCGAGACATAGAGCGTGTGCAGCGTTCCTCTCAGCTGGCCCGCTGAGAGCGCGACAAGGCTCGGCAAAAAGCCGGCGAGCGTCTTCCCCGCGCCCGTCGGCGCAATCAGCAAGTGCGAGCGGCCGGCGCCGGCGAACCTCAGACATTCGATCTGATGCGGCCGCGGCGTCCATCCTTGCGCCTTGAACCAGCGAAGAAACTCGGGCGGAAGCCCGAATATGAGACCATACGCAGCACTTTTTGAGAAAAGAATTTCTGACATCGTTGCTTTATTCGGTTCCCCGAAAATCCTGATATTGTGCTGCACTTGTGAAGCGGTCAAAGGCTGGGGCATGATCGCAGCAATTCCGGCTCACGCGGGCGCGCACCGCGCGAAAGGCGTAGCAGAACTCGGGGGCGCAAAGCATGCGAGGCATACAGGACTGGTTGCGCACCGCTTTTCAATTCATTCAAGACGGCGGCGCCCCATCTCGATCGGACGCCGCGCGCATCGTGAACGAAGAAAGCCTCGCCGATGACTATTTCGCCATGTATGCAGAAGCCCATCGTCACTATCCGACGGTGGTCAAGTGGCCGTGCTATGTCCTTCATCTTGGTCGACGCTATGTCGCTGGCGCAGAATCAGCCGCTGCATTTGAGAGATTTGCGACGGCGGCGCTCTCGGCTAACTGGGTGCGCAGAACGCCATCGTCGCCGAACGATCTCGACGGCGAGGCTTTCCAGCGCCTCGATCTGACGTCGAAATTCATCTCGGACTTCGGCGCGCACCTGAACCCGCTCGAAGCGCCGCGCGAACGGTCGCGCGAACGGTCGCGCGTACTGACGCATCCGATTCATAACGTAATGTTTTTTGAATGCGTATTGTCCGGTCCTCAGACCGAAGTTGATCTCACCGACATGATGGTCGTCAGGGTTGAGGCGCATCGCGAATATCTGACGCTGACGATTTTCATTCCGCTTATCATCACGATGAGCGCCTCTTACACGGGAACGGCGCTAACTGACTTGAGCGAACGAGGCGCTGTCATATCCGCGTCGCCGCATTGCGGCCGCGAAGGCCATTTGCTTGAATTTCTTTACAACACATTTCCGAAGATTGCTTTCGCAAGCAGCGCGCCCGAGGCGTACCCGATTGCAGAAAAGCTGCAAACACTTGTCGAGTCCTTCAGCGGCGATTGGTCTGTCGCCGGATCGGGCGTCGACCCGAGAAGAATATTCTGCGTCTTTGAGGGCGCTGTGATTACGCATCGCCTTTTTAACTTTGCTGGTTCCGACCAGAAACCCATCAGGCCCGCGTTCCACAGCCCGGAGTGCATCAGGCCCTTCGAAGAAACCGCCGAGATGTCGGACACCATCATATTTCTCGACCAGTTCTGGCGCAGCGCGAAGACGTCGTTGTTCAAGTCCGGCATCCACGACGTCGTGGCGAATTACATGCGAAATGGAACCGTGCTCTATAGCTCGAATGTGGGGGCGCAAACCGATACCACGTCGAAGGACCCGTTGCGTTTCTGTCTGCTGTTCGACGAGATCCACAATCCGGATGAAGGGCGGGGCACGTACTCGATTGATTTGCAGGCGGCCCAGGCGCGCGACCAGATTTGGTGGTTGAGCAGAATCGTTGCGCGTCTGATCAATATGGGAACCTTGCGGCTTGTCGGGCTGTCCGATCTGCCGAAAATCGCTGACGCGATCAGAGAGCTCGAAGTCCTGGAGGCGGAAATCTCCGAAATTGAAAGTCTCAAGGCGGCGACGATTGACTCCTCCGACTATTTCCGACGCCGCGGCGTCAATCGCGAATATCGGCGCTTGCGCAACATCATCGCAAAACAGCTGCCGCGGCTGTGGACAGGGGATTATACGCTTCGAAGCCGGGTTAGCGCAAACAAGATTGCGTACCAGGCGATGCGACGACAGCTTGATGATCTTGAAATCACAAGGATCCCAGGCTGGCAGTCCTATGACGCCTTCATGAACCGGCGCCTGGCGACGACCTTCGAGCGGATCTCGGAGCTTTCGGAAAGGTATGACAACATCTGGAGGGAAATTCGCGCACGCATGGATGTTCTTGAAGCTGGCGCGACCATTTCCCTCAACAGAGTCGCGCAATGGCTCGGCTCTGCCGCGGTCGCAGCGGGCCTGACAGACGTCTTGCCGTGGAACGGATTGCTGCCATGGCGGCAATGCGAAGGCGCGAGTGGTTTGGAATTGCTGGTCGACGCCATCGTCGTGTTTGCGTCGCTGTTTTTCGCTATTTTGGTTCTCATCTGGTTGGCGCGCCTCATGCTGAAATTTCGCAGGTAATGCCAATTTTCAAGGTCGTGGAGCCTCGGCCGTTTTCTTGGGCTGAACACCTCGGGACGGCGCCTGAGCTGACGACCGGCGGCGAAGCGGCCGATCTTTGCAAATGCAATCGACCAGCGGCGCGCCGGTTGTTACGCAAGACGCCGTCCAAATAAGGTTTCGGCATGCGCGACTCCGCCGCGAACGCTACCGAGAGGGCCCGAGCGACTTCACCGGGCGTCGCCGAACTGACGGCTGCATCGTTCAAGATCGGGTGCCTGTC
>DNZB01000223.1:6043-8972 GCA_003506635.1 Parvularcula sp. | reverse complement strand
AGCCGCGGGCGCAAATGCGCGCAGCGCTCCAGGATCGACGCCATGCCTTCATAAAAGAAACGGAAGTCGTTGATCTCTTCAAAGACGATGTAGATGAAGACCCAATTGTCGTCGAACGAGACAGGCCGCTGCAACGGCGCGGCGAGCACCTGCCGCAGTTCGACTTCATACTCGTCGAACAAGGCGTCGATGATCGCTTCCTTGCCCTTGAAATGGTAATAAAGATTGCCGGGCGAAATGCCGAGCACCGACGCGATGTCGACGGTTGAGACTTGCGCCTCGCCCTCCGCGTTGAAGAGCGCGAGCGACGTTTTGAGAATCCGGTCGCGAGTCTTTATCTTGCCGGTCATGGGCGGCAGAGCATTTCACTATCGCCATCACCCCGGACGCCGAAGGCGATCCAGGAACCATCTCCCGATTTATCGGCGCGCGCGATGGCGAGTTGCGGGAGATGGACCGCGGATGCTCCGCTTCGCTGCGCTCCGGGGTGACGGAAACTCTTGGGCGCCGCGTCCACGGTCACGTTTTTTTCTTTGTGGTCTTCCGTTTGGCGCGCGGTTTTGGGGGCGCGCGCCCTTCAAGCGTTGCAACCCGCGCTTCAAGCGCGGCGACGCGCGCTTCGAGCGCGCTGTCGTCGTTGCCGATAAGGCCGATCTTTTCGCGCATGCGCCGGATGCGCTCTTCAAATCCGGCGCCGCCGGGGCCGAGTCGTTCTCCCATTTTACGGCGGCCTTCCTCAACCTTGCGTTCGATCTCTTCGCCCTTGGCGACAAGATCGTCGAAAACGCGCGCCGATTCGCCCGTCAGTTTCGCCACCTGCTCCTGCGCCTCGGTGAAAGCGCGGCCATAAGCGCCGATGCCGGCGAGCCAGATCTTGCGGGCGGTGTCGGCGGAGGCTTGCGGTTTTTTCGCCAAGGGAATGCTCCTGTCAGGCGGTCGCCGGTTCAAATCGCCGCGCCGGCTTGTTCGTCAGCGCCGGGCGGTCGAGGAACGTCTTCAACACCGGGATCACCTCGCGCGCCTTCGACAGTACGAACAGATGCCCGGCATTTTCGAAGATATTGATTTCGGCGCGGCGGATCATCGCTTTCAAGATCTTCGCGTTGGCGACCGGCACAATGTGATCGCGGTCGCCGGCGAGAATAAGCGTCTCGTGCGGCAACAGCGGCAGGAACGGCAGGCTCGTCCAGCCCATCATCGCCATCAGCTGATAAACATAACCGGCGCGCGTCGGCGGCGTCATCCGCGCGGCGAAAAGCGCTGCGCCCGACGGTTCGTCGCCGTAAAGCGTCTTGAAGTTCTCGGTCAGGAAATTGCGGTCCATATAGCGCCGGGGGTCCGCCATCTTGGAAAGCGACTCAATCTTGCCCGGCACCATTATTGAACCGGGCGAGGTCGCGCAAAGGATCAGGCGGCGGGTGCGGTTCTGATATTGAAAGGCGAATTGCTGCGCCGCGCCGCCGCCCCACGAAACGCCCATCACATCGACCGGGCGATCAAAGCCGTAATGGAGCAAAACGGTCTTGGCCGCGTGCGCGACCCACCATGGGCGATAAGGCGTCACAGGGCCCGGCGATCCGCCGATGCCCGGCAGGTCGAAGGTGATGATGTCGCGATCCGGGAGAAGTTCGCCCAAGGGCTGCGCGATTTCGAGATTGGCGCCGATGCCATTGAAGAAGAGCAGCGGCGTTCCGTTTCCCGTTCCCCGCCACACGGCGGTGCGCAGCTTTTGCATCTCGACTTGCACAAAGCCGAGTTCGGGAAGATGATCCGTACTCATACCTTAACGCCCGCCCTTTCGTTTCGATCAACCGAACACGTATTCGCCGGGCGCCCTGGCGAGCGGCGGATTGGTCTTATTCCCTAGCGATCTGGGCGCCGCTTTCTTTTCGCCGGAGCGCGCGCGCAGCCAATGCGTCCACAAGGGCCACCACGACCCCTGATTGGGCCGGGCGCCCTTCATCCATTCGTCGGGCGACGCCGGAAGGGTCTCGTTCGAAAAGAACTGCGCCTTCGGATTGCCCGGCGGATTGAGCAGCGCCTGAATATGGCCGGAGTTCGATAAAACAAACTGAACGTCGCCCCCGAACAGGTGGACGTTCCGGTAACAGGCGCGCCACGGCGTGATGTGGTCGGTGACGGCGGCGACCATGAAGGCGTCCTGCGTCACCTTCGAAAGGTCGATCTTGTGGTCCAGGAAATCGACCGTGCCGGGATTGGCGAAGCGCTTGTCGAGATAGATGTCGAGATAATCCGAATGCAGCTGCGCCGGCAAGTTAGTCGAATCGTTGTTCCAATAGAGAATGTCGAACGGCGGCGGACTGTCGCCCATCAGGTAGTTATTGACGACGTAATTCCAGATGAGATCATTCGGGCGGAGCCAGGCGAAGGATTTCGACAGGTCATCTCCGGAGAGAATTCCCTTTTTCCGCGAATGTCGCCGCGCCGCCTCAATCGCCTCGTCGGAGACGAAGAGACCGACCTCGCTGTCTTCCTTGTGCCCGTCGAGCACGCAGACCTGCAGCGTGAAGCAATTGACCAGCGCCGAGCGGCGCGCGGCGAGCGTTGAAAGATAGCTCGCGGTCGTGATCCCGCCGGAGCAGGCGCCCGAGACGTTGATCTGTTTGGTTTTCGCGATCTTGCGAACAACTTCGGAAGCTTCGATCAGTTCGCCGACATAGTCTTCAAGCCCCCAGCCGCTATGCTCTTTCTGCGGATTGCGCCAGCTGACGGCGAAGACCTGAATGCCTTGTGAAAGCAGGAAGCGGACGACGCTTTTTTCAGGCGACAGGTCATTGGCGTAGAACTTGTTGATCTGCGGCGGCACGACCATCAGCGGCAGGGAATAAACTTCCTCCGTCGTCGGCTGATACTGGATAAGCTCCAGCATCTCGCTCTTGTAGACGACGGCGCCGGGCGTCGTCGCCAG
>DNZB01000223.1:779-5728 GCA_003506635.1 Parvularcula sp. | reverse complement strand
ATTGTGACGGAGATCGTTATAGGCGTTCTGCAGGCCCTTCAGCAGCGAAGCGCCGCCGGTCTCGTAAACGCGCTTGATCGCCGCCGGATTGCCGACGAGAGAATTCGTCGGCGCAAGCGCGTCAGCGAGCAGATCAAGGACGAATTTCGCCCGCGTCTTGTCGGCGTCGTCAACGCCTGAATCCTCGATCCAGCCGTTGAAGCCTTTGCGCATTGCGAGCCAGGACTGCATCGTCGCCTTGTAGAGGCGGTTGTGCTGCCAGGTCGGGTCCTGAAACCGGCGGTCTTTTTTGTCGGGCGCGATCGTCGACTCGCCCCTGATAATCTCGACAAGGTCTTTGCCGTAATTCGTCAGGTGCCTCGCGAAGGGTGCGGGCTGCTTTGCGGCGTGGCCGACAAGGACGCCGAGCGACTTCAACAGCTCCGACCGCCTGACGCCGATGATCGGATTGAGGGCGGTCGGCGTATCCGCCGCGCGCTCGCCAAGCTCGTCGCTCATCTTCGACATGTCGCCTCCCGGGCCAATGGACTGTCCGGTTGCCCGGATCCTTGTTGAAGTTATTCGACGTTTTCAGCGCTGAGGGAACAGGCATTCGCGTTTCACCCCTCGTGTCGCGCTGCGCCGCAATAAGAACGGGGCGTCCGTACGAACGCCCCGTTTGTCACGTTACGCAACATGTTGGAGGGGGAAGGATTTACGCGGCTTCCTTGATGACGCGCTTGACCGCACGGGTCGTCTTGCGGGCTTTCGCCGCGGCTTTCTTTACCGTCTTCTTCGCTTCGGCAGCGACCTCTTCGGCGCGGTCATTCGCGGCGAGCGCCGGAACGAAGCCTTGCAGTCTTTCGAAGCCGGCGCTCGTCAGCGTCTTGGCGCGGTCGCGCGCATCGACGATCTGTTCTTTTGCGGTCGCTTCCATTTCTTCGCCCTTTTCGACGAAAGCGCCGAAAAGCTCCGAATAACGCTCCGTCAGCTTCGCGAAGACCGGCTTGGCACGGTCATAGGCGACGCCATAGGCGCCGATATAGGCGAGCCAGCCGCGGCGGAGCGCTTCGCGGGCGGTGAATTCTTTGGCTTGCTTGCGCTTGGCCATGGATGGGGTTCCTTTCTCTAAATCGGCCGCGCCTGGCGCGCGCCTTTGGTTACCTGCGTTGAGAGATAGGGTGCCGATCTAGAATGTTCACCCAAATTTTTGCGGCGCAACAAACATGAAATAGATCAATTGAGTCAATTAGTTATATGATAAGCGCTTGCGCGAGCCCCATATGGCTGTCTTCCCCCATGGGTTTCGAGGTCAGGGAAACTCACCACGGTCAGAATCGCAAAGTTGGCGAGGCAATCGACGATTTCGGCTTGTCGGCCTGGAATGCTGCCAGCGACTGTGGCTTTCGTCCGAAGCTTCGCGGCTTCGGGCATTTATGACTTTTCGACTGCGCCTTTGGGCCGCCTCTTGAGAGTCCCTACGCTGTGTTGGCGCGGCGGACAAAAAAGGCCGGCCCTTTCGGGCCGGCCCAAAGCTACGCAACAAGGGAAAATACTACTCGAAGAACGCGCCCTCCGGATGGCGGGCATTGGGGCTCAGCGCCCTGATCCGGCCGGCGACGCAAGGCAGCGACCTTGCGCCTTCAGCCCTTCTCCGATGGAATCGCGAAATCCCGATGACGGCCCGGCGAAACTTTGATGACGAACCCGGCGGGAAATGGTGCTGCGAGAGAGGATTGAACTCTCGGCCTCCCCCTTACCAAGGGGGTGCTCTACCACTGAGCTACCGCAGCAAGCCCGCGCGGCTATAGCCCGCGAGGGGCCCCTTGAAAAGCGCCGAATCCGGCCAGTGTGGGGCGCTTGACCCCGAGGGTCTCCCCCCTATGGTCCGCGGCCATGTCAAAATCCGGCGACGCCGACGACACCAAAGGGACGCCTGCCCGCCGCACCGGGGCCGCGGAAAGGCCGCGCGCGGGCGCCAAGGGAAAACCGACCCGCGAAGAGCGCCTCGCCAAGGCGCTGCGCGACAACCTTTGGCGCCGAAAGGCCGCCGACAAGAAAGATCAGGCCTAATCCATGGACAGACTGGCGATCATCGGCGGCCGGCCGCTCTTCGGCGAGATCGCGATCAGCGGCGCGAAGAATTCCGCGCTAAAACTGATGGCGGCGGCGCTTTTGACGGATGAGCCGCTCGTCATCGAGAATACGCCGCGTCTTGCGGACATCGACACGCTGTTAAAGCTCCTTGCGCAGCATGGCGCTGCCTATGTCTTCGAAGGCTCAACGCTGACGCTGCACGCGAAGACGATCACCTCAACCGAGGCGCCTTATGATCTTGTCCGCAAGATGCGCGCTTCGTTCAATGTGCTGGGCCCGCTTCTGGCGCGCGAGGGGAAAGCGCGCGTGTCGCTGCCCGGCGGCTGCGCGATCGGGGCGAGGCCGGTCGATCTGCATCTCAAAGCGCTCGCGGCGATGGGCGCGAAGATCGACCTTGACGAAGGCTATGTCATCGCCTCCGCGCCGAACGGATTGCACGGCGCAAAGATCGATTTCCCCTTCGTTTCCGTCGGCGCGACCGAACACGCGATGCTCGCCGCGACGCTCGCGAAAGGCGAGACGGTGCTGACGAACGCCGCGCGCGAGCCGGAAATCGGCGACCTTGCGGCCTGTCTCAATGCGATGGGCGCGCGAATTGAAAACGCGGGGCGCTCGACAGTCGCTATCCACGGCGTCGATCGCCTGCATGGCGCGCGCCATGAAGTGATAGCCGATCGCATCGAGCTTGGATCTTATGCGATGGCGCCGGGCGTCGCGGGCGGCGAGCTTTTCTTGCGGAACGGGCGGATCGACATTCTCGGCGCCGCGGCGAGCGTGCTTGAGGAAGCAGGCGTCAAGCTGACGCAGGAAGAAGGGGGCGTGCGCGCCAAGCGCGTCGAAAACCGCTGCCGGTCGGTCAACATCGTCACGCAGCCCTATCCCGGATTCTTCACGGACCTTCAAGCGCAGTTCATGGCGATGATGACGGTCGCCGACGGCGTTTCCGTCATCAAGGAGACAATTTTCGAGAACCGCTTCATGCACGCGCCGGAGCTTGCGCGCATGGGCGCGCAAATATCCGTGGACGGACAGATCGCGACGGTGCGCGGGGTCAAGCGTCTCAAAGGCGCGCCGGTGATGGCGACGGACCTCCGCGCGTCGATGAGCCTTGTTCTCGCCGGACTTGGCGCTGAGGGGCAGACGATCATCAACCGCGTCTACCATCTTGACCGCGGCTTCGAGCGCCTTGAAGAAAAACTCAGCCATTGCGGCGCGCTGATCGAGCGCGTGAAGGGCGAAGGGTAAGCGGGCGCCGATGACCGGACTTGAAGCCTATCAGCCGCTGCGGCTGGTCGCCGAGGACGCGGACGATTTGAACGCCCTCTCCGCGGTCTTGCAGGACGCGATCGTCAAGATCGGCGACTTCGCGCATCTGCCGCGCCAGCGTCGTTTTGCTTTTGTCGCGAACCGTTTTCTGTGGGAAGCGACCGGCGAGCGGACGCGCGGTCCCTTCGCGCGCGTCCGCACCGGATGCCATTTCGACGACGTGAAGGCGGTTCGCCAATCGAACCTGCGGCAGCACGCCAGGGACGCCGTCGTCGAGATCCTCGCGCTCCGGTTCGCGCCGGGCGAGGACGGATCGGGCGCGGTCACTATCGACCTCGCAGGCGGCGGCGCGATTCGCCTCGACGTCGAAAGCGTCAACGCGCAGCTCTCTGACATCTCTGCGCCGTGGATGACGCGCATGAAGCCGGAACATGAAGCGTGACGCGGGGCCGGCGCGCGTCTAAAGCTCGTTTGCTTCTGACGGGTCCGGCTGATGGCGGATGACGCCGAAAAACAAACACGCAAGATCGTCCGCATCGAGCTTGACGAGCGGAGCCTTGCGCGCGCGACCGCCGATATCGAACATGAGCGCAAGGTGGCGATTTACGATCTGATCGAGGAAAATTACTTCGACCCAATCGGCGGCGGCGACGGTCCGTTCGAACTTGGTCTCTCCTTGGTCGAGACGCGCCTCGTCTTTGACGTGCGCCGTCACGATCCGGGCGCGCCGGGCGGGGTTCCGGTGGGGCAGGTCCACTTGTCGATGTCGCCATTCCGGAAAATCATCAAGGATTACTTCATGCTGTGCGAAAGCTATTACGACGCGATCCGCACAGCGGCGCCCGCGCAGATTGAAACGGTCGATATGGCCCGGCGCGCCATGCACAATGAGGGCTCGGAAATTCTCCGTGAACGTCTGAACGAGAAGATCAATCTCGATCTCAACACGGCGCGGCGCCTGTTCACGCTTATTTGCTCCTTTCACATGCGATAGACGCCGATGGCCCGGAAAGTCCTTTTTGTCTGCAACATGAATTCGGTGCGCTCGCCGATGGCGGCCGCCATACTGGCGAACGAGGCTGGCCCCGACGCCGCTGTCGATTCCGCCGGCGTCCATGAAGGTGGGGCGGACCCCTTCGTCGCGTCCGTCCTTGACGAGATCGGCGTTTCGCTCGGCGACTATGAACCAAAAGCGCTGAGCGATGTCGATGTTTCGCTTTTCGACGTCGTGATAGCGCTGACCCCTGAAGCGGCGGCTGAAGCGCGCCGTCTCATTCCCGCGGATCGGCTCGAATTCTGGCCGATCGAAAATCCAAGCGAGGAGCGCGGCGGTGACGAGGCGCTTTTCAGCGCCTACCGGGCGGTTCGGGACGAGCTCGCCGCGCGCATCCGCGCCCGGTTTCCGGCGGGTCACAAATGACCTTGCTTTTATTGACCGGCGGGACCATTTTCCCGCCGCCTTAGATCCGCAACAGCCCGAAGGCGGGGCGGCCCCGGCAGGAGGGGGGGATCGCCTTGGAGCTAACGGACTGCCAGAGGATTTGAATGGCCAAGGAAGAATTGCTGGAATTTGAAGGGACGGTCGAGGAATTGCTTCCCAACGCGAC
>DNZB01000223.1:0-447 GCA_003506635.1 Parvularcula sp. | reverse complement strand
CGCATCCGCGTCCTTGCGGGCGACCGTGTGCAGGTCGAAATGACTCCCTATGATCTGACCAAGGGCCGGATCACCTTCCGCTTCAAGTAACCGATGACGCGCGCCTTGCGCCTCGTCCTCGCCAGCGCGTCGCCGCGCCGTCTCGACATTCTGAATATGATCGGCGCGCCGCCCGACGCTGTGATCGGCGCTGATCTTGATGAAAGCGAGCAAAAAGGCGAGGGCGTTCGCGAATATGTAACGCGCCTCGCCGCTGAAAAGGCGGCGGCCGTTGCGGCGCGCGCGCCTGGCGCCCTGATCCTCGCCGCTGATACGGCGGTCGCGGTCGGGCGGCGCATCCTCCCTAAGGCGGAGACCGAAGATCAGGCGCGCGCCTGTCTCGATTTGATGTCGGGTCGCGCGCATCGCGTCTGGACCGGCGTTGCGCTCGCGGTCCCCGGCTCGCCC
>DNZB01000014.1:4077-5864 GCA_003506635.1 Parvularcula sp. | reverse complement strand
CCGGCGTAGATCGCCATCGCCTTCGCCCCGGCTTCAAGCGCGAGCCGCTCCATCTCCAGAAGAAGGGCGCTGTCGCGGTCTTTCTGCATGGTCACTCCGTCGGGCGCGGCGCGCCTTATTTGAACGCAATGATCGTGAAGCCGGCTGACTGGCGGGGCGTAAAGCCTGAGGCCGGAACAATCCGGTCGACGATCCAGCCGCCCTCGGCCAGCTCGTTCAGCTTGATTTCAAGCGCGTCGGCGGCGGCGCGGCCCAAATCCGCCTCGTTTCCGTCGAACAGAAACGGGCGCTTTTTTGAGTCCCGCCATGAGACAAAAAAGGTCGCGAACTGTTTCGACATGGCCGGAACTTCCGATCTCAAACGCTGCGCGGGGCCGTCAGGTCCCTTCGGCCGGCGTGGCAAGCTTCACGCCACAGAACGCAGCGCCGGTCCAGCCCTTGCACCCCGCGCGCCTGCTGCATTGCGAAAAAATTCGGCTGAAACCCGGCAAGCTTACTGATTCTTCGGAGGTCTCGTGATACGACGCCCCCCGAATGGGCGGGAACGAGGGAGCGCCCTGAAGCGTGGCTGAGTTGGGTTTGAGCGAAGCGCCGGAATTCACGGAGCGCCTCGATAGCGAGGGGGCGAGCCGGCGGGCGCCGTTCTCCCGCCCGCTTTACGGCGATCTTGTGCATTTTTCGGATTTTCTGGCGATTGTCGCGGCCTCGGTCGCGGTCGCTGAAATCTACCACATTTATATCCGCGGCATCGAATATGACTGGCAGGCCTACGCCGCCGTCGGCATCGTGGGTGCGACCGGCCTCACCTCTCTCCTGCGCCGCGATGGCTATTACGAATTCGAGGCGGTGCGCTCGTCCAGCCGGGCGATGCGCGCGGTCGTCGCGCGCTGGGCGCTGATCGTCCTTGGGCTGATCGCTTTCGGCTTCGCGCTCAAGATGTCGGAGCAGTTCTCGCGCACCTGGCTGTTCGCTTGGACGGGCGCCGTCGCGGTTTATCTGGTCGGTGCGCGCGTCGTCGCCGCCGCGGTGTTGCGCCGGGCGGTGCGGGAAGGGGGCGTCTTCGCGCGACGGATCGCCGTCGCCGGCGGCACGCTCGCCGGCGCGCGCTTCGCCGAGCAGGCCGCCGACCCCGAAAAAGCGATTTCGATCGTCGGCGTCTATGCGGCGGGCCCAGACGCGGCCGAACCCGGCGTCCGCATCGCGGGCGATCTGCGCGATCTCGAACTTGCAGCGCGCAACGGCCAGATCGACGACATCGTCATCGCCCTGCCGCGTTCTTCGAAGGAGACGATGACGGCGCTCATCAATCGGCTGTCGCTGTTGCCGGTCACGCTGGCGATCTGCCCTAATGTTCACTGGCTTGATCATCATGGCGGCGAAGTCGTCAGGATCGGCGGCGCGCCCTTGCTGACGCTCTACCGCCGCCCGCTCGAGGGATGGGGCGGCGTCCTGAAGACGATCGAGGACTATTTTGTCGGCGCTCTCGCGTTCGCGCTGCTGTCGCCGCTGATGCTGGCGATCGCGGCCGCAATCAAGCTTGAAGGCAAGGGGCCGATCCTTTTCACGCAGCAGCGCCACGGCTTCAACCACAAAGTCTTCCGCATCTATAAATTCCGTACCATGACGGTCGCGGAGGATGGCGCGGACGTCGTTCAGGCGCGCCGCCACGATCCGCGCGTGACGAAGCTCGGGGCGGTCCTGCGCCGCTACAGCCTCGACGAACTGCCGCAGATCCTCAACGTCCTTAAAGGCGACATGTCGCTCGTCGGCCCGCGCCCGCACGCGCT
>DNZB01000014.1:0-3736 GCA_003506635.1 Parvularcula sp. | reverse complement strand
GGCTGGGCGCAGGTGAACGGCTGGCGCGGCGAGACCTCCGAGCGCGAGCACATGGCCGAGCGCGTCCGCTTCGACCTTGAATATATCGACAACTGGTCGCTGTGGTTCGACGTCAAGATCATGGTCTTGACCTTCGCGGCCGTGCTCTTTCCAAAGAACGCCCATTAGGGTTAAGAGCCCACCGCCGCGCCGCTCCGGCGGCGCCGGTGTTGCAGGCTCAAGGCGCTGTCAAAATGCGCCGGATCAAGAACCGGCTGCGTCCGGTTGGGGAGTTCTCATGCGCGTCGCCATCGTCGGCACCGGCTATGTCGGACTTGTATCAGGGGCGTGCTTCGCCCATTTCGGCCATGACGTCATCTGCGTCGACAAGGACGCCTCGAAGATCGAGCGGCTGGAGCGCGGCGAAATTCCCATTTTCGAACCGGGCCTTGACGCGCTCGTGGCGGAAAACGTCGCCGCCGGGCGGTTGTCGTTTACGACCGACCTCCTGTCCGCGACGCCCGACGCTGACGCCGTCTTCATCGCCGTCGGCACGCCGACGCGCCGCGGCGACGGCCATGCGGATCTCACTTATGTCTACGCCGCGGCCGAGGAGATCGCGCGCGCGATGAAGGGCTATACGGTCGTCGTGACGAAATCGACGGTGCCCGTCGGCACGGGCGCCGAGGTCGAGGCGATCATCGCCCGCGTCCGCCCTGACGCCGACTTTTCCGTCGTCTCGAACCCTGAATTCCTGCGCGAAGGGGCCGCTATCGAAGACTTCAAGCGACCCGACCGCATCGTCGTCGGCGCCGAAGACGAGCGCGCGCGCGAGGTGATGCGCGAACTTTACCGGCCGCTCTTCATTAACGAAACGCCGATCGTCTTTACGAACCGCGCGACGTCGGAGTTGATCAAATACGCGGCGAACGCCTTTCTCGCGACCAAGATCACTTTCATCAACGAAATGGCGGATCTGTGCGAAAAAGTCGGCGCCAACGTCCAGGAAGTCGCGCGCGGCATCGGCCTTGACGGGCGCATCGGCGGGAAATTCCTGCACGCCGGCCCCGGTTACGGCGGCTCCTGCTTCCCGAAGGACACGCTCGCCCTTGTGAAGACCGCGCAGCAGGTCGGCGCCCCGACGCGCATCGTCGAGGCGGTCGTCGAAATCAACGACCGCCGCAAGAAGCAGATGGCCGAACGCGTCATCGCCGCCTGCGGCGGGTCTGTTCGCGGCAAGACGGTCGCGGTCCTCGGCCTCACTTTCAAGCCGAACACCGACGACATGCGCGACAGCCCTTCGCTCGACATCGTGCCGGCGCTGCAAGGCGCGGGGGCGCGCGTCAAGGCGTTCGATCCCGCCGGGATGGAAGAAGCGAAAAAAAGCCTCAAGGACGTTTTTTATTGCGACGGGCCCTATCACGCGATGGACGGCGCCGACGCCGTCGTCCTTCTCACCGAATGGGATGAGTTCCGCGCTCTCGATCTGCGCCGCGTCAAGGAACTGCTGACGGCGCCGGTGTTCGTCGATCTGCGCAATGTCTACCGCCCGGCGCAGATGGCGGAGCAGGGTTTCCGCTATCATTCGATCGGCCGCATAAGCGCCGACAACGACCCCAGGAAATCAGTGCGCGCCTGACGTTTCCGCCGCCGGCGCCTGCAAAACGCCGACGCGGACGCCGTCGAACACATATTGCGTCGCCAGCGCCATCAGCAGCATGCCGAGAATTCGTGTGATCGCGTTCATGCCGGTGCGTCCCAGCGCGTCGCCGATGCGGCTGGCGAAGGCCATCATCAAGACGCCGATCGCCAGCACGATCGACGAGGCAAGGAGGGCCGATCCTTTCTCGATCGCACTCGCGCCGGGGCCCATCAGCAGCATGATCGTCGCGATCGCGCCCGGCCCGGCCAGCATCGGGATGGCGAGGGGGAAAAAGGCGATCTGATCGCGCGCCGAGGCTTTGGGGCCGGGCGTCTTCGCCTGCGTCTCGCTTTCCGGATCGAAGAACATCCGGAAGCCCATGAAGAACAGAATGATCCCCATCGCCGCTCGGAACGAAGCGAGCCCGACGCCCATATGCTGGAGCACCGAATTCCCGACAAAGCCGAACGAGGCGAGAATGACGATCGAATAGAGCGCCGCCATGAAGGCGATGCGAAGTCGCGCGCGCGGCGTCTCGTCCTTCGTCAGCGACGCGAAAATCGGCGTAACAAGAATGGGGTCGATGACGATGAACAGCGTCACAAATGCATTGAGCAAGGTCGCGAACGCCGCGTCCATGGAAAGGCCCGCCAAAACTAGCCCTCTCTCTGGCCCGCGCCGGGGCGCCGCGCAAGAAGGCGCGCGCCTCCCGCGCGAAGCCGGGGGCCATATTTTGAAATTCAGGAGCGCGCCACCGAGGGAAGGGCCTTTTCACCCCTCCAGTTCGAACCGGAACACCTCGCGCACGCCGCGGCGGGCGACGGCGCGGCCGTCTTCTTGCGGCGGCGGGTATTTGTATTTCTGGATGGTCTGCAGGACCGAGCGCTCAAAACATCCGTCGGCGGACGATATTATGCGCGGGTTGACGACATTGCCTTCCGCCGTCACGTCGAATTCGACAATGACGACGCCCGACGCGCCGCGCGACCGGCATGCCTCAGGGTAGGAAGGGGGCGGCTTAACGACCGGCTGCATCGGACCGGGCATGATGATGGGCCCGGTCTTGCCCGCCGGACTGATCGGCGGGTCGATCGGAATCGAGCCGCCCGGGTTCCGGCTGGGCTCCTGCTTTGGGATATCGATGGGGGGCGGATCGGGCAGCTTCGTGCGCGTCGGCGGTTTCTTGGTGATGGCAGGCGGTTCCGGCTTGAACGTAATCGTCAAATCCGGCGGCTCGACGGGCGGCTTGGTCGTCGCCTCCTGCCGGATCATGTACGCCATGCCAAGGAACAACAGCGCGCTGATCAGCGCCGCTCCCGGAAGTCCGAACATCCATCGGAAAAACATCGCGCGCCCTCCGCTTTTGCGCCGCGAAAGGCGGCGCACCGGCCGGGAACGGCTGACAAAGGCTACGCGAACGGGGAGGTCCCGGCGTCCTCTATTGTGAGAGTAGCCATAATTACTGCAAAGAACAATCGGTCAGCGCCCCAAGCACCAACCGTCACCCCGGACGGCGAAGCCGATCCGGGGACCATCGCCCGAAAGGCGCCGTCGCGCGCGAAGGTTATTGAGGAGATGGACCCCGGGGTTCGCGCCAGGCGGCGCGCCCCGGGGTGACAGGATCAACGCTTTGACGAAAGCCGTCTCAATACCGGTACTGATCCGACTTGAACGGGCCCTGCGGCGAAACGCCGATATAGTCCGCTTGCGCTTCCGACAATCTGGTCAGCTTCGCGCCGACCTTTGCAAGGTGCAGCGCCGCCACTTTTTCGTCGAGGTGTTTCGGCAGGACGTAGACTTCGTTCTTGTACTGACCATGTTTCGTCCATAGCTCGATCTGCGCGAGCGTCTGGTTGGTGAAGGAGGCCGACATCACGAAGGAGGGATGCCCGGTCGCGTTGCCGAGATTCAAAAGGCGCCCCTGCGACAGAAGAATAATGCGCTTGTTGTCCGGGAACTGGATCAGGTCGACCTGATCCTTGATGTTGCGCCACTTGAAATTGCGCAGTCCGTCGACCTGAATCTCGTTGTCAAAATGGCCGATATTGCCGACGATCGCCATGTCCTTCAGCTTGCGCATGTGATCGACGGTCAGGACGTCCTTGTTGCCGGTCG
>DNZB01000340.1:22136-24841 GCA_003506635.1 Parvularcula sp. | reverse complement strand
ATGCCGGACGATCTCGGCGCCGTCGCCGAGCTGCGGAAAATCGACAAGCCGGTGTTCGTCGCCTGGTCCCGTCAGAACCGATCCGTGCAACGTCTTCATCCGTTCGGCATAAGTGATCGGGGCGCCGAAAATCTGCGCGACATCGCGCGTGATGTGGTCGCCGCCGACGCCGATTCCGCCGCAACCGATAAGGACGCCGCGATCGAACAGCGCATAGCTCGTCGTACGCGCGCCGATGTCGAGCATCAGAACGCCGAGTTCCTTCTCGTCGTCGATCAGCACCGCCTCCGCCGCCGCGAAGGGCGCCGCGACAATCTCGTCAAGTTCAAGCCCCGCGCGACCGAGCATCGATTCGACATTGGCGACATAGCTGTCCTTGACGCTGACGCCGAGAATCTCCGCGTTGAGCGCCGCGCCGGCGAGGCCGACCGGATCGTCGGGCGCGGGTTCCCCGTCGATCGCATAGCGGATCTTGAAAGCATGCAAGGGCTCCGACCCTTCGGGCGCGGCCGCGCGCGCGCCCTGCGCGAGGCAGTCGACGACATCCTCGCGCGTGATGACGCCGCCTTCGATATCGAGATCAACGCCGATGCGCCGCGTCGACAGCGAGCGCCCGGCCGCGGCGACGTGGACGTGGCGAATGCGGTCGCCGGCCATGCGCTCCGCCGCTTCGACCGCGGAGCGAATCGCGGCGTCGAAATCCGGCGCTTTGTCCTTCGGGCTTGCGCCGTGCTGACCGACGCCGACGACATCGACCTCATAATCGCCGTCGAGCGCTTCGGTCAGCTGCGCAATGACGCACGCGGCCTTCGACGCGCCGATATCAAGGGCGGCGACAAGCTTCCGATCGCTTGCGCGTTTGAACTCTTTCGCCATGGGCGGCCTTGCCCTGCATAAATGCCGGGTCGCGGAGTCGCGGCCCCTACCAAAGAAAACGCGCCGATCTTATCCAGCGCCGGTTCCGCCGGCGCGCAAGGCGGGCGCTTTTTCCTCACCCGTCTCGCCGCGGCGGCGCATCACCGTGCGCTCCGGATCGCGAAGGTCGATGTATTCGAGCGGCTGGTCAAGCGTCGCATGGGCGGCGTGCATCAGCGCGATGTCGTCGACTGCTTTCTCAAAGCCGGCCTCCGGAAGCTTGATCTCCATATTGTTCCTGAGGCGCAGATTCCAGCGGCGGTCGCCGACCCGTACGAGCGCGAAAGTGCGCCGCGCCAGATCTTCATGACGCCGAAGGGCCGTCAACAGCGCCCCCGCCGCATCCGCCGCGCCCGAGCCGACGACCAGCGGCAGGCTTGAATAGACCTTGTCGTTGACCTCGGTGATGACCGCGCCTGACGCATCGATGAGGAAGAGTTTGTAATCAATCTGCCAGACGGCGGCGGGCTCGCGCTCGCGAATGGAGACGACGATGGTGTCAGGGAGCAGCCTTGTCACGGCCGCCGCCCGAACCCAGCCGAGCGCCTCCACGCTTGCGCGCGCATCCTTCAGCGAGACCTGCACCATCGGTGCGCCCACGATCGGTCCGAGGGCGTTCAGGATTTCGGCGTGCGCCGTCTGATGCGCGCCGCGCAAGAGCACGCGGCGAACCTCAAGGCCCGCCGAAGCGGTCGCGCCGCCGACCGCGCGATCGGCCGCGCGCGCGATCATGCCGAAATAACCGCCCGCCCACAGGACGACGAGAATGAGCGATAAAATGACCGCCGACCCCGCGGCTCCGGCGATCGTATAGTTCTCGAAAATCGCTGCGGCGCGCGCGAAGATCGGCGTCTTCTTTTTCGCTTTTTTTCTCACCGGAGGCATGAGGCGTCCTCAATGATCCATTCGCAAAGATCGGGGAACGAAACGCCGCAATGCGCGGCTTGCTCCGGCGTCAGCGAGGTCGCCGTCATGCCGGGCTGGGTGTTGATTTCAAGGAAAAAGACCTGCTCCGCAGGCGCTTGCGGATCATATCGGAAGTCGGAGCGCGTGACGCCGCGGCAGCCAAGCGCGCGGTGCGCGAGAAGCGCAAGGTCGAGACAGCGTTCCTCGATGACCGGGGGAATTTTCGCCGGCAGCACATGGCGCGATCCGCCGGGCGCGTATTTCGCCTCATAGTCATAAAAGGCGAGATCGGTCGTGATCTCGGTGACGCAAAGCGGCCGGTCGCCCATCACGGCGACGGTGAGCTCGCGCCCTTGAATGAATTTCTCAACGAGCACTTCATCGCCAAGCGTCCACTTGTCGCTGGCAAGCTCTGCTGGCGGACGATTATCGCCCTTCCTGATGATGTGAACGCCGACGGAGGATCCTTGCGCGTTCGGCTTGATGACGTAAGGCGGCTCCATCGCATGACCGCCCGCCGCTTCGTGCCGCGACATCACGCGCCCTTCCGGAGAGGGAACGCCCGAAGCGCGCAGGACAAGCTTCGTGCGCTGCTTGTCCATTGCGAGCGAGGAGGTGAGGACCCCGGAGTGCGTGTAAGGAACGCCCATCACCTCAAGGAGGCCCTGCACGCACCCGTCCTCGCCCCACTGGCCGTGGAGCGCGTTAAAGGCGGCGTCGGGCTTCATCGCCGCAAGCTGCTGGGCAAGGTCGCGCCCCACATCTATTTCGGCGACGTCATATCCCTTTGATCGCAGCGCCCTGGCGCACGCAGCGCCCGAATTCAGCGATACGTCGCGTTCCGCCGACAGACCGCCTTTCAGGACTGCGATGCGCTTGTACTT
>DNZB01000340.1:20402-21856 GCA_003506635.1 Parvularcula sp. | reverse complement strand
CTCTCCAATGCGCCTGATTTCCCAGCGCAGCTCAACGCCTGTCTTCTTAAGGACGTCTTTACGCAGCGACTCGACGAGCGACTCAAGATCGGCGGCGGTCGCCTTGCCGCGGTTGATCATGAAATTGCAGTGCTGCTGCGAGCATTGCGCGTCGCCGACGACGCGCCCGCGCCCGCCGACTTCATCGATGAGCTGCCAGGCTTTTCGGCCGCCCGAAACCGCAGGGTCGGGGTTCGCGAAGGTCGAGCCGCCGGTCTTTTCGCGGATCGGCTGCGACTTCTCCCGCCGCTCCATGATCGCGGCCATGCGCGCCTCGATGGCGGCGGTTTCGTCCTTGCGCCCCTCGAACAGCGCTTCGGTGAAGATGAGCCCCTCGCCCGCCCCGCAATGGCGGTATGCGAAGTTCATGTCGGCGTTTTTAAAGACGTGACGCTCGCCGCCGCGGTCATAGGCGACGGCTTCGACGAGAACGTCCTTCGTCTCCTGCTCATAGGCGCCGGCGTTCATGGCGAGCGCGCCGCCGATGGTTCCCGGAACGCCGCGATAAAACTCAAGTCCTGCAACGCCCGCCCGCGCGGCTGCCCGCGCGACCTGCGCGTCGAGCGCGGCAGCGCCGGCGCGCACGCGAACCCCATCGATTGAAATCTTCGCGAAGGGCGCGCCGAGGCGCACGACGACGCCCCTGACGCCGCCGTCGCGCGCCAGAAGATTGGAGCCGACGCCGACGGGATAAACTGGAACGCCGGCGGGCGTGTTCGTCAGGAATTGAGCGAGGTCGTCCTCGTCTTCCGGCGCGAACAGCACGTCCGCCGGCCCGCCGACGCGAAACCAGGTGATCGCCGACATGTCCGCGCCGGCCACGTAGCGACCGCGAACGTTCGGCAATTCGGCGACTGTAACGCTCTTGTTCACACACAACCTGATCTCCGCTCATCCCGGCGAAAGCCGGGATCCAGAACTGGCAGTGTCTGGATCCCGGCTTTCGCCGGGATGAGCGGGATTTGAGCTGACAACCAGACTGTCACGGCCGCACCTTCGCCAGCGCATCCGCCAGCCCGTTTGCGTGCTTCGTGATGTCTCCTGCGCCGAGGCAGACGACATAGTCGCCCTTCTCGGCGATCGCGGCGATCTCCTTCGGCAGGTCGGCGAGCGAGGAAAGCGCGCGCACGTCGCGGTGGCCTTGCGCGGCGGCCCCGGCGACGAAGGCGTCGCGGGAAACGCCGTCGATTGGCGCCTCGCCGGCGGCGTAGACATCCGACACAAAGGCGATGTCGGCTTCGTTAAGGCACGAGCAGAACTGGTCCATCAGATCGCGAAGCCGCGAGTAGCGATGCGGCTGCACGACCGCGATGATGCGCCCGCGCGTCACCTGCCGCGCGGCGCGCAGGACCGCCGCGATCTCGACCGGGTGGTGGCCGTAATCGTCGATGATGGTGACGCCCTTCCACTCGCCG
>DNZB01000340.1:3630-20141 GCA_003506635.1 Parvularcula sp. | reverse complement strand
CCTTGGTGAAGCGCCGCTTGACGCCTGAAAAGCCGGCGAAGCCCTGACGGATCGCCTCATCGCCCGCGCCGACCTTGCGAGCGACGATCGCCGCGGCGACCGCGTTCGTGACGTTATGAAGGCCCGGCATCGGCAGTTTCACGCCGTCTATGCGGCTGTCGGGGCGCCCGCGCGAGCGGAATACGATGTCGAATTTCGACATGGCGCCGTCGAAGCTGATGTTTTCCGCGCGAACGTCCGCCTGCGGATTGGTTCCATAGGTGATGAGCCGGCGGTCCGTGACGCGGCCGACGAGCGCCTGCACTTCCGGGTGGTCGAGACAGACGACGCCGAAGCCGTAGAACGGCAGGTTCTCGATGAACTGGTCGAAGCCTTTTTTGAGCGCCTCGAACCCGCCCCAATGGTCGAGATGTTCGGGGTCGATATTGGTTACGATGGCGACCGTCGTCGGCAGACGCAGGAACGAGCCGTCCGACTCGTCGGCCTCGACGACCATCCAGCCGCCCTCGCCGATGCGTGCGTTGGCGCCATAGGCGTTGATGCCCCCGCCATTGATGACGGTCGGGTCGAGCCTGGCCGCATCGAGAAGCGCCGCGACCATCGTCGTCGTCGTCGTCTTGCCGTGCGTGCCGGCGACCGAGATCGTCCATTTCAACCGCATCAGCTCGGCGAGCATGTCGGCGCGGCGCACGACCGGAATATGCCGCGCGCGCGCGGCGAGAATTTCCGGATTGTCGCGGCGGATCGCGGTCGAGACGACGACCGCGCCGGCGCCTTCGACATTTTTCGCGTCATGGCCGATGACGACGGGGATGCCCTTTTCGCGCAGCTGCTGCACGGTCGCGCTGTCTGCGACGTCGGAGCCTCTGACGTCATAACCGAGATTTTTCATCACCGCGGCGATGCCCGACATGCCGATGCCGCCGACGCCGACGAAGTGCATGACGCCGACATCGAACGGCAGTCGGACCTTGATGTTTCTGGCGTCGCTCATGCGGCGTCCTTTCGGGCTTGCCCGGCGATTCCATCGACAAGATCGGCGAGCGCCGAGGCCGCTTCGGCCTTGACCCGGCCCTTCGCGGCGGCGGCCATGGCGGCGAGACGTCCCGCATCTTCAAGGAGCGGCGTCAGCGCCTCAGCGAGCCGCGCCGGCGTGAAGTCGCTTTCGGCGATGCGGACCGCGCCCCCGGCGTCCGACAGCGCGCGGGCATTGCCCGTCTGGTGATCGTCCATCGCAATCGCCAGCGGCACAAGGATCGACGGGCGCCCGATCATCGATAGCTCGGTGATCGTCGAGGCGCCCGCGCGCGCGATGACGAGGTGAGCAGCGGCGATGCGGGCGGGTAGATCCCTGAAGAACGGCGCCAGTTCCGCCGTTACGCCGGCAGCGCGATAGGCGTTCGCGACCGCATCAACCTCGCCTTCGCGCGCCTGCTGTGTAATGGCGAGGCGCCGGCGCAGCGCCTCGGGCAGAGCGGCGATCGCGGTGGGCACGACCGTTGAAAAAAGCGCGGCGCCCTGACTGCCGCCGAAGACCAGAAGATTGACCGCCCCCCCCTGGACCGGGGCGGCGAACGGCGTTCGCGCCGCGTCGCGGACCGCATCGCGCACCGGGTTGCCGACCTCGACGACGCTCGCCTTCGGGCGATCGGGCGCTTTCTCCAACACCGGGAATCCATGCGCCAGAAACGCCGCCGACCCGATCGACAGGCGGTTCGCGCGGCCAAGGACGCCGTTTTGTTCGTGAACGCCGTGCGGAATCTTCAGCATCGCCGCCGCGCGCATCGCCGGAAAGCTTGGGTAACCGCCGAAGCCGACGACCGCCGCGGGCCGGAGGCGGCCAAACGCGCCCATCACCTTCATCAAGCCGCCCGCGAGCGACGCCGCCGCCGCCGCTTTGGCGATCGGCCCGCCGATCGACGGGCTCGCCGCCGAGATCAGGAATTTTTCATCCGCAGGAAAATTCGCCGCGTAGCGGTCGCCGCGCGCGTCAGTAACAAGCAGGACGCGCCGCCCGCGGCGCTTCAATTCCTGCGCAAGCGCTTCGGCCGGAAACATGTGCCCGCCGGTGCCGCCCGCTGCGAGCGCGATGAGCGGCGACGCCGTCACGGCATCACATCCTTGCGCTGGGACGCAAGCGACTGGCGGCGCGTCAGCGCGAGAACAAGCCCGACGGTCAGCCCCGCGGCGATCAGCGAGGAGCCGCCGTAGGAGATGAAAGGCAGCGTCATCCCCTTGGCGGGCAGCGCGCGCAAATTGACGCCGATATTGATGAGGCACTGAAGGCCGATGAGCGCCGAAAGGCCGCAGACCGCCGTCTGCGCGAAAACGCTTTTGAGCGCCGCCGCCTTCACAAAAGCGCGCACGACCAGCGCCGCGAAGAGCGCGATGATGAACGCGCAGAAGACCATCCCAAATTCCTCCGCCGCGACGGCGAAGATGAAATCGGCATGCGCGTCGGGAAGCGAAAACTTCACGGGCGCAGCGCTTTGCGCGCGCCCGATGACGCCGCCATTGGCGATCGCTTCAAGCGCCTTGTCGATCTGATAGCTTCCGCCGCCCTCCGGATTGAGAAAGCCGTCGACCCGCGCGGCGAGGTGCGGCGACAGAAAATAGCCCGCGGTGAAAATGCCGGCCGCCGCCGCCGCGGCGATGCTGAGCAGCGCGATTCCGCCGCCGGAGATAAAATACATTCCCATGAACACCATGGTGAGAAGCGCCGCCTGACCATAATCCGGCTGCATCGCGAGCAGCCCAGCGCACGAGACATATAGACCGAAGGCGATCGCTGCGCCCGGAAAGCGCGGATTGCGACGCCCTTCCGCAAGCATCCACGCGACGACGATGACGAAGCCGGGCTTCAGCATTTCTGAGGGCTGGAACGACAGCGGCCCCAGAGGAAACCACCGCTTTGATCCGTTGATTTCCGGCGCAAAGAGGAGCGCGACGAGAAGCGCAAAAAGGCTGAGCGCGAACAAGATCGCGCCCGCGCGCCGCGCTTGCAGCGGCGTCAGCGCCGAAGCGACGACGATGACCGCCGCCGCCGGCGCCAGAAAATAGAGCTGGCGCATCGGGAAATGGAACGCGTCGTCAATGTCGAGGCGGTTCGCCGCGCCAGGTCCGGCCGCAAAAAGCAGAACGACGCCGATCGTCATCAATGCGGCGATCAGCCCCAGCGAGGCATGATCGACCGACCACCACCAGCGCGCCACCGGCGATTCATCGAGACGACTAAGGCCCTTCATGCCGCAGCTCCGTTCGCGATCTCGATCTGTCCGGCGAGCTTGCGAAAGACTTCGCCGCGCTCTTCGAAATTGCGGAACTGGTCGTAGGAGGCGCAAGCCGGCGACAAAAGCACGACCGGGGCTGAAAGCCCGCTGGCGCCCGCGTCGCGCGCGGCGCGGTTGACCGCGCTCGCAAGGTCGCCGCACTGGATGCAGCTGACGGCGCCGGAAAGCTGCGCCTCGAAATCGCGCGCCGCCTCGCCGATCAGGTAAGCGGTGCGCACGCGCCCCATCAGCGGGCGCAGCGTCTCGACCCCGCCCTCCTTCGGCTTGCCGCCGGCGATCCAGAAAATATCCGTGTAGGACTTCAGCGCCCGGCTCGCCGCGTCGGCGTTCGTCGCCTTGGAATCATTGACGAAGAGGACGCCGCCTTTTTTCGCGACGATCTCCATCCGGTGCGGCAGGCCCGGAAAGCGCTCCATCGCGCGCACCGCGACGTTTGGCGCGACGCCCTCCGCGATCGCAGCCGCGAGCGCGGCAGCCGCGTTCTGCCAGTTGTGCTGACCTTTCAGCGCGGCGATCTGCGAAATCTCGCCCGCCTCGCCCGATTTCTGCGGCAGACTGAAAAATAGCTTCGCGTCGAGCGCATAGACGCCGCGCCCGAGCGCGCCCTCGGCCGAGACCGGCGTCACCTTGCGCCCGCCGGAAGCCATCAACCAGGCGCAGACGCCTTGCGACCACACGTCGTCGACGCCGATCACCGCCGTGTCCTCGCGCGTCTGGTTGAGGAAGACGCGCTTCTTCGCCGCGACGTAGCCGGCCATATCGCCATGCCGGTCGAGGTGGTCCGGAGAAAAGTTGAGAAGAACGCTCGTGTTGGCGCGCAGCGACTTTGCGAGATCCAGCTGGAACGAGGACAGTTCCAGGACATAAATGCGCGCGCGCGCGAGTTCCGGCAAAGCGAGCATCGGCTTGCCGATATTGCCGCCGGCGATCGCGTCGCGTCCGGTTTCCTTCAGCATGCGGCTGATGAGCGCCGTCGTCGTCGATTTGCCGTTCGAGCCGGTGACGGCGATGACGCGCGGGCGCTCCGCCGGGCCGACGGCGTTGACGGCGCGCGCGAAGAATTCGGCGTCGCCGATGATTTCAACGCCCGCCTGATGCGCTTTCCGGACGATCGGGTGCGGCGCGGGATGCGTCAGCGGCACGCCGGGGCTCAAGGCGAGCGAGCGCAATTCGCCCCACGGCCACGTTTTCGGGTGCTCGGCGCGATAGCGCGTGTTGGCCGTGCGCGCGCGGGCTTCTTCCTTCTCGTCCCAGGTGAAAACCTCCGCGCCCGAAGCGACGAGCGCCTCGCACGTCGCAACGCCGGTCGCGCCGAGGCCGTAAACGCCGATCTTCTTTTTCTGGACGCCGGGAACGAGGATCATGGTCAGCGCAGCTTGAGCGTTGAAAGGCCGATGAGCGCAAGGATCACCGCGATGATCCAGAAGCGGATGACGATCGTTGATTCCTTCCACCCCAATTGTTCGAAATGATGGTGGATCGGCGCCATCTTGAAGACGCGCTTGCCGGTAAGCTTGAACGACGCGATCTGGATCATCACCGACATGCCTTCAAGCACGAAAAGGCCGCCGACGATCGCTAGGACGATCTCGTGCTTGGCGGCGACCGCGATCGATCCGATTGCGCCGCCGAGCGCAAGGCTGCCGGTGTCTCCCATGAAGATCGCCGCCGGCGGGGCGTTGAACCACAAGAAGCCGAGCCCCGCGCCGATGATCGCGCCGCAGATGATCGCAAGCTCGCCGACGCCCGGCACGAACGGAACGCCGAGATAGCCGGCGAAATCGAAGCGCCCGACAAGATAGACGATGACGCCGTAAGCGCCCGCCGCAATCATCACCGGCACGGTCGCAAGCCCGTCGAGGCCATCCGTCAGGTTGACCGTATTCGAAGCGCCGACGATGACGAACGCCGCGAAGGGAACCATCAGCCAGCCGATCGGCACGCCGGTCGCGCCGTCACCGAACCAGCCTTGAAAGAACTGAAGCGGCACGAACGGAACGGCGACCGCGGTCTCGATGCCCGCCGGCGCGTCCGGCGCGGCGCCTAAAGTCAGCACACAGAACAACCCGGCGATGGCGGCGACGCCGAACTGGATGATAAGCTTCATCGAACCGACGACGCCCGAGGCCGTCTGTTTCGTCACCTTCAGATAATCGTCCCAGAAGCCGAGCGCGCCATAGGCGAGCGTCACGCCCATCACGATCCAGACGTAAGGATTGTCGAGCCGCGCCCACAGCAGCGTCGAGACGGTCAGGGAGATGAGAATGAGAACGCCGCCCATCGTCGGGGTCCCGGCCTTCGAGATGATGTGGCTTTGCGGGCCGTCCTGACGGATCGGCTGTCCGCGTCCCTGCTTGCGGCGCATCCACCGGATAAGGCCGGGGCCCATCAGGAAGGCGATCAAAAGCGCCGTCATGATCGCTCCGGCCGCGCGGAAGGAGAGATATCTGAAGACGTTGAAGAGCGCGAACTGGTCGGAGAAACTGGTCAGATAATAAAGCATCGAAGGTTTTCGTTCATGCGGCGGCGCCCTTGAGGGCCGTGACGATTTCACTCACTTTAGAGGCGTTCGAACCTTTGACCATGACGATATCGCCGGCCCGGGCGTCCGCGAGGACGAGGGGGGCGAGCGCCTTGGCGTTTTCGACGGCGGCCCCGCGCACCCCTTCCGGCGTCTTGTCCCAGAGGTTTCGCATCAGGGCGCCGGCGACATAGAGGCGGTCGATCCCGGCCGCAACTAACGCTTCCGAAAGCCCGGCGTGCAGGGCGGGCGCGCGCTCGCCAAGTTCCAGCATGTCGCCCAGGACGGCGATTCGCCGGCCTTGTCCCTTCGGCTGAAGCTGGCCGAGGAGCGCGATCGCCGCGGCCATCGAGGTCGGGTTGGCGTTGTAGCTTTCATCAAGGATGACGATCTCGCCGCCCGATTTCAGCGTGACGCGCGTTTGCGCGCCGCGCCCTTGCGCGGCCGACAGCCCCTTAAGGCCCGATGCGGCCTTCGCCGCCGAGACGCCAAGCGCGCGCGCCGCGCCAAGGACGGCGAGCGCGTTCATCGCCTGATGCTTGCCGGGCGCGGCGAGGGAAAATTCGAACGGCTCGCCGAAGACGCTCGCCGACACCGCCCCGCCGTCGTCGCGCATCGTGTAATGGTCGAGGCGGATGTCGGCGCCCTTCGCTTCGCCGAAAGTGACGACGCGCGCGACCATGGCCGCCTCCGCAAGCTCGGCAAGGAGCTTGAAGTAATCGTTGTCGATCGGCAGGACGGCGGTTGCGCCCTTTTCGAGTCCCAGAAAAATTTCGGCCTTGGCCCGCGCGATGTTTTCGCGGGTTCCGAGATTTTCGATATGCGCCTCGCCGATCGTCGTGATTACGGCGACATGGGGGCGAACGAGGCGGGTCAGCGGCGTGATTTCCCCGGCGTGATTCATGCCGATTTCAAAGACGCTGTAATCGGCGCCCGTCGGCATGCGCGCCAGCGTCAGGGGCACGCCCCAGTGATTGTTGAAACTCTTGTCGGAAGCGTGGACGCGCCCCGCCGCGGCGAAGGCGGCGCGCAGCATCTCCTTCGTCGAGGTTTTGCCGACGCTGCCCGTCACCGCGATGCGTTTGCCGAAATTCCGCTGCCGCGCGGCGCGGGCGAGATCCTTAAGACCCTCCAGCGTGTCGCCGACGACGAGCAGCGGCGCTCCTTCCGGCGCGTTCTTCGGCGCACGCGCGACGAGCGCCGCCGCGGCCCCGCGCTCGAAGGCGTTGACGACGAAATCATGGCCGTCGCGCGCATCGGTCAGGGCGACGAACATCTCGCCGGGCGAGAGTGAGCGCGTATCGATCGAGACGCCGGCGGCCGACCACTCCTCAGCGATCCAGCGGTCGGGATCGCCGCCGCGCGCGCAAAGGGCGCCGCCGGTCGCGGCCGCCGCTTCGAACGCCGTCCAGAGATTTGCGCTCATTGAGGGGCTCCTTCCGCCGCGCGGCGCGCTTCGAGGGCGTCGTCAAAAGGATGGGTGACGCCGGCGATGATCTGACCTGTTTCGTGTCCCTTGCCGGCGATAAGGAGGACGTCGCCGCTGCGAAGCAGCGAAACGCCGGCCGCAATCGCTTCGGCGCGGTCGCCGATTTCCCTTGCGCCGGAGCACCCCGCGAGCACCTCCCTTCGGATAGCGGCCGGATCCTCCGTTCGCGGATTATCGTCGGTGACGATGACGAGATCGGCGCCCGCCGCTGCGGCCTTGCCCATCAAGGGCCGCTTGGCGCGGTCGCGGTCGCCCCCGGCGCCGATGACGGCGATGACGCGCCCCGTCGCGTGCGGGCGGATTGCGGCGAGCGCGGTCGCGACCGCGTCCGGCGTGTGCGCGTAGTCGACATAGACGCCGGCGCCGCGAAGGCTCGCCGCACGCTGCATGCGTCCCGGAACGCCGGGAAGCTGGTCGAGCAGCGGCAGCACTTTGTTCGCGTTCCATCCGCTGGCGATGACGAGCCCCGCGGCGAGGGCGGCGTTTTCCGCCTGAAAGGCGCCGATGAGCGGCAGGGAGAGCGGACGGACGCGGCCTTCCGCCTCGATGTCGAGATCAAGGCCCGCAGGCGTCGGCGCCGTCCTCAGGATGCGGATTGCGTCGCCGCGCCGTCCGGTGGCGATGACGCGGACGCCGCGCCGCTCAGCGGCGGCGCGCACATCTTGCGCGCGCGCGCCGTCCATATTGATGACCGCCGTTCCATGCGCCGGGAGGAGTTCGACGAAGAGGCGCAGCTTCGCCGCGAAATAATCGTCGAAATCCTTGTGAAAATCGAGATGGTCCTGCGTCAGGTTCGTAAACGCCGCGGCGGCGAACCTGACGGCGTCGGCGCGATATTGCGCGAGCGCGTGGCTTGAAACTTCCATCGCGAGACGGGTGATCCCCGCGCCCGCCATCGCGTCGAGCGTTTCGTGCAGCGTCACCGGCTCCGGGGTCGTGTGGGCGAGCGGGCGCTCAAACCCCGCGCCTTTCGCGCCGAGCGTGCCGAGGCTGCCGCTTTTCTCGCCAAGCATCGCCCAAAGGCTGGCGGCGAAGACCGCCGTTGAGGTTTTTCCGTTGGTCCCGGTGACGCCCGCGATCCACTCCGGCTGGCCCGGGTGGAAACGGGCGGCCATCTGCGACAGGCGCCGGCGCGGCTCGGCGTCGGCGACGAGCGGCAAGCGCGTCGCAGCGCCCGGGCGCGCCAGCACCGCCGCAGCGCCCAATTTCTCCGCCTGCGGAATAAAGGTCTCGCCGTCCGTTTTGGCGCCCGGCAGCGCGGCGAAGAGGTACCCCTCGCGAACGGCGCGGCTGTCCGGCGTGATCCCGGAAATCTCCGGATCCGGATCAAACCCTTCCGCCGCGAGGACCGACAACCTCACATGCCGCCCCCGGCGTCCGCCGAGGAAAGGTCCGCGCGGCGCTCGCCCGGCGGCGCGCCGAAGCGAAGCGCCGCGATTTCGGGTCCGGCCGGCATCACGCCGAGGACCGGCGCGATACGCCCGACGATCGCGGCGTAGGTCGGCGCAGCGTTCCACCCGGCGGTTGCGTAGCCGAAAGTCCCCTCGACCGCCTGCGGTTCGTCGAGGGTGACGAGCACGGCGTAGCGCGGCGCATAGCCCGGAAAGGCGCCGACGAAGGACGCGATGCGCGCATTCGGATCATAACCGCCGCGCGCCGGCTTTTCCGCCGTCGCTGTCTTTCCGATCGAAAAATAACCGGGCGTCTCGGCAAGACTAGCCGTGCCGCCGGTGACGACTTCCCGCATCACCCGGCGCATTGTCGCGCTCGTTTCCGCGGAAAAAATGCGGTCGCCGGCGGAAGGCGTATCGTGTTTCAGGAATGTCGGCGCTCGATAGTCCCCGCCATTGACGATGCTCGTCGCCGCGGCGAGCAGGTGCAGCGGCGTGATCGAAATCCCATGGCCGTAAGAGACTGTCGCGGTCTCAACAGGTCCCCATTGCCAGGGCGGCGAGGGCGCGCGCCGTTCCGCGAGTTCGATCGGCAGCGTGTCGAGCATGCCTGCCGCCTTGAACGCCGCCTTCAGCTTCTCCACGCCCAATTCTTTCGCCATACGCGCCGCGCCGATGTTCGACGAATGCTGGATGACCTCGGAAAAGGTCAGAATGCGGTTTTCGCCGTGAAAATCGCGAATGACCCTGTCGGCGATCTTCAAGGACCCACGCGCGTCATAGGTCGAGGATTCGCGCGCCGTTCCGGCTTCGAGCGCCGCCGCCGCGGTCAGAAGCTTCAGCGCCGAACCGAGTTCATAAAGATCGTAAACGGCGCGATTGCGGCGATGATCGGGCTTTGCGGCGCCCGGACGGTTCGGATCGAAATCAGGAAGGCTTGCAAGTGCTATCACCTCGCCCGTCGCGACGTCCATCACGGCGCCCATCGCCGCCTTGGCGTGAAACTTCTCCAGCGCGGCGCCAAGCTCCTGCTCGACAATTTCCTGTGCGCGAATGTCGATTGACGCCGCCAGCGGTCCCGCGCCGCCGGCGCCGTTCAGATAGCGTTCAAGACCCATCACCCCGCCCTTCCCGGGCTCCATATGGCCGACGACATGCGCGCCGGTTCGCCCTTGCGGATAGAAACGCTCGACGCGTGCGGAAAACCGCACGCCGGGAAGTCCGAGCGCGAAAATCGCCTGCTCTTGCGCCGGGGTCAGGCGCTCGCGAATCTCGACATAGCGTTTGTCTTCAAGTTTTTTCCGGATGTCTTCCGCGTCGATCGCCGGGACAATGGCCCCGATCTTCGCGGCTGTTTCGCCCGCATCCCACACTTCGTTCCCCGCGATCTCAAGCGCGCGCAAAGGCAGGTTCGCAGCAAGCAGCACGCCATTGCGATCGACGATCTCGCGCCGGTCGCCGTCGCCGGCGCTGGTCGCGATGCGCGCGGCGCCGGGACTCTCCGTCGCAAGGGCGACGGCGAACAGACGACCGCCCATCAGCGCGAAGACGGCGCCGAATACGACGCCGCACATCAAGATGCGCCGGCGCGCTCCGGCCGCCGCTTTGACGCGCCGCCCGGTCGCGGCGATGCGATCGGCGCCCGTTTGCGCGACGCGGACGCCGTCGTCGATGAGATAAACGCGCGCAAGCGCGCGCCGCTTCCTTGAAAGCAACGGCAGCTTGATCATTCGAGCCCCGCGACGGCGACTTTGGCTGCGGCGGGAATCCTTGCCGTCCGGACCGTATTCGTCCCGCCGCGCTCCGTCGCGAAGGCGAATTCAAGATCTTCGGCGGTCATCAGCTGCGCGCCGCTCAGCGGCGCAAGCCCCGTGTAGTCTTCGGCGATTTCCGCGAGGCGTTCGGGCCGTTCGAGAAAGGCGACCTCAGCGCGCAGGATCTGAATGGCGGAGAGTTCCTCCGCTTTCTGACGGTCGAGAGCGCGCGCTTCGCTTTTCGTCTCGCGAACGGCGATTTCGGCCTTGTATCGGCCGGCCGCGGCCGCGGCGAGGATGAGGCAGAGAAGAAATGTCGTGAAACGCATCATCCAAAGGCTCCCAGTTTCGACATTGCGCGTGAAAAATTGAATGCAGGCAGGAACTCCGCCGGGTCCCCGCCGCGCGCGGGCGCTTCACTGCGCGCCGCGGCGCGCAGCTTCGCCGAACGCGCACGCGGATTGGCGGCGATCTCGGCGGCGGAGGGCGCTTGCGGCTTCGCTGTGATGAGATTGAACGTCGGCGCCAGGAGCGGCGCCGAAGGCGCATGGCGCGACCCCGCGGACGGGCGTCCCGAACGCTCGACGAAAAAACTCTTTACGATGCGGTCTTCCAGCGAATGGAAGGTGACGATGACGAGGCGACCCGCCGGCCGCAGCAGCCGCTCCGCCGCGAAGAGCGCCTTCGCCAGCTGGCCAAGCTCGTCGTTGACGAAAATGCGCAGGCCCTGAAAGGCGCGCGTCGCGGGATGGATCTTGTCTTCGCGTTTGCCAGGCGCGGCGCGTGCGATGATTTCGGCGAGGCGCAAAGTGGTCACGATCGGCGCTCCCGCCCGCTCGGCAACGATCGCGCGCGCGATGCGCCCGGCGCGGTTTTCCTCGCCATAGGCGCGAAAAATCTGCGCCAGGTCGTTCGCTTCGGCGGCGTTGACGACGTCAGCCGCGTCGGGTTTTCCCTTGTCCATGCGCATCGACAGCGGACCGTCGCGCATGAAGGAAAAGCCGCGGTCCGCCTCGTCGAGCTGCATCGAGGAGACGCCGAGATCGAAGACCGCGCCGTCGATCGCGGAGACGCCGGCCGCCTCCAGCGCTTCAGCGATGTCGCCGAAAGGGCGCGGCACGAGATGCAGCCGGCCGCCATAGGTCTTTTCAAGCCCGCGCCCGCATTCGATCGCCGACGGATCGCGGTCAAATCCGTAAACCGAGCAGTCGGCGCGATCGAGAATGCGGCGCGCATAGCCGCCGGCGCCGAAGGTGCCGTCGGCATAGACGCCGCCGTCGCGCGGATCGAGCGCGTCGACCGCCTCTTCCGCCATCACGGGCGCGTGCGGTGCGGTCATCGCCCTGCCCCGTTCGACGTTCGTGCGCGAAGCGCTTCCCGCGCCGCGTCGCGGGTGTCCGCGATGCGTTTTTCAGCGCTTTCCGAGTCGAGGATAAGAAACCTCTTGCCGCGGCCCTGAAAGAGCGCGCGCTCCTTAAGGTTCGCATACTGACGAAAATCCTCGGGAATGACGACCCGGCCTTCGCTGTCAAAGGCCAGCAAACGCACCGAGCCGAGAATGTGCTCTTCCAGCAGTTCGCGGTTGTCGCTGAAATGCTTCAGGTCCTCGATTTCGGCCAGGTAATTCGCAATGAAATCGCCGCCGCCGCATTCAAGTCGGGGCAAATAGAGCCCTTTGAGGCAATAAATTCCGCGCGTCGGGCCCGTTTCGAGCGCGCGCCGGAAATCCGCCGGCACCGCCACCCGGCCCTTCGCATCAATCCGGTTAGTTTGAGACCCCAAGAATAAGGCCTCAATCGACCTTGGATCCACGCCCGAACTCCGCCCTCGAAATGACCGGAGCGGCCGCGGCCCCGGTCGACGGTATGGCGCCGCCAGGCGCCAATCTCCGACATTTTATGGGTTAACATGGGAATTGGTGGCGGGTCAAACCCCAAATCACCCGATCGGCCTTTTTCCGCCGAGACGATTACGCCTCAGAAACGGCCGCGCCGGACGACGGCGAGGCGCCGCCCGGCTTCTTCAAGGAGCGCACCCTCCCGCTTGTCGCGCCGCTTGCGCAGCGCTGTCGCCTGAAGATCGCAGAGATGGTCGAGTTTCCGGCGCTCGATCTCAGCCGCGGTCAGCGCCTCGCGCGCGGCGACGATGTCGGAATTGAGCGCCCGGCACGTCGAGACAAGCGCATCGCGCTTTGCCGCCGCACCGGCGAGGTAGCTGGCGAGGTCGCGAAAGCCGATTTCCGTCCGGCCAAGCGCCACCGCTTCTTCGGTGCGAATGGCGGCTTCAAGGCGATCGAGCGCGTCCTCGGCGCCGGCGCGCAGGGCTTCGAGTTCGTCGACGCGGCGCCGGCAGCCTTCGCTTTCGCGGCGGGCTAAAGCGAGGAGCTTCAGCAGACCCCGATACTGGCGCGTCCCATCATTCATGCAGCCGCGCCTACGGCTGAGGGGGGCGCGATGGCGCGCAACGCCGCGAATGTCTCGGCGACGCTAACGGCGCTGCCCTCGCGCTGGGACAGCAGCGCTTCAAGACGCGCGCAATAGTCGATTGCGGCATCGGTCGCCGGATTGGCGCCGCGCCGATAGGCGCCGATTTTCAGCATATCGCGCACCTCTTCGAATTCCGACGCCAGCGCGCGCGCCGTCCGGGCGAGTTCGAACTCGTCAGGTTCGAGAACGCCTTGCGCTGACCGTGACACTGTCTTCAGGATATCGACCGCCGGAAAGCGGCCGCGCTCGGCGATGCGGCGATCAAGCACGGCGTGACCGTCAAGGAGCGCGCGCGCCGCGTCGGCGATCGGCTCGTCGTGATCGTCGCCCTCGACAAGAACCGAGAAAACGCCCGTGATCGCGCCCGAACCGGCGACACCCGGCCCGGCGCGTTCAAGCAGCTTCGGCAACAAGGAAAAGACCGACGGCGTATAGCCCTTCGCGGTCGGCGGCTCGCCCGCGGCGAGCCCGATTTCACGCTGCGCGCTGGCGACCCGCGTCAGCGAATCCATCAGGCAAAGGACATGCGCCCCGGCGTCTCTGAAGCTTTCCGCGATCGTCATCGCGAGAAACGCCGCTTCGCGCCGCATCATCGCCGGTTCGTCGGATGTCGCGATGACGACGACGGACCGCGCAAGTCCGTCCGCGCCCAGACTGTCTTCGACGAATTCGCGAAGCTCGCGCCCGCGTTCGCCGACAAGCGCAATGACGTTGACGCCGGTGCTCGCATTGCGCGCGATCATCGACAGCAGCGTCGACTTGCCGATGCCCGACCCTGAAAAGACGCCGAGGCGTTGTCCGGCGCGCGCAGGACAAAAGGCGTTGAGCGCCTTTACGCCGAAATCGACGCGGGGACCGAGGCGATTGCGCAGCGCCGCCGGCGGCGGACTCGCGCGCACATCGCGCAGCGGCCCGAAAGCCGGCAATGGTCCGCGGCCGTCCGCCGGCCGTGCGAGCCCGTCGACGATCCGTCCGAGCCAGGCGCGCGATGGCGCGATTGCCGCGCTTGGCGACGTAAAGCGCACGCGCGCGCCGCGCTTGACGCCCGCAACGTCGCCGAACGGCATGGCGACCGCCACGCCGCCGGAGACCCCGACGATTTCCGCAACAAGGATTTCTGCGACGGTTTCGATTTCAACACGAGCGCCGACTTCGAGAGCCCCGAGGCGGTCTTCGACCTCAATCGCAAGGTCTGTGACGGAACTGACCGCTCCCGCAAAGGCGATCGGCCCGCTCCGCCGCAGAAGGGCGCGGGGCGCGGCAGGCGCGCCAGCGCCGTCGAGATTGTGTTGGCGGGGATCGATCAGCAACCCCATGGCTCCGCGAGTTCCAGCAGGCAATGCCTTAACCGGCGAGGTTTTAAGCTCGCGTAAACTCGTGAATCGCCTTAGCGGCTTTCGATCTTCGTCCCGTTAATGCGGCGCGCGTGAGTTCGCCCTTTTGGGGGCGAAAGCGGGCCTCAGACGTAACAAAGCTTCACCGCCGCTTAAGGCGGGCGTTGGATTCGTGCCGGTTTTCGCATCCCCGTTAACCTTTATGAAAGCAAATCAACCTAACTCTGGTTAAGGCAGATCGAAAAATGCGCGGGTCCTCGAGGGGCGCCTTCGCGACGACAAGGAGAACGGTCAATGCGGGTTTTGCTTATCGAGGATGACGGCGCCACCGCGCAGAGCATCGAATTGATGCTGAAGTCCGACGGCTTCAACGTCTACACGACGGACCTCGGCGAAGAAGGCGTCGACCTCGGCAAGGTCTATGACTACGACATCATTCTTCTCGACCTTAACCTGCCTGACATGACCGGCTTTGACGTCCTCAAGTCCTTGCGCGTCGCCAAGGTGAACACGCCGATCCTCATCCTGACGGGTCAGGGCGACATCGAGACGAAGGTGCGCGGGCTCGGCTTCGGCGCCGACGACTACATGACGAAGCCGTTCCACAAGGACGAACTTGTCGCACGGATTCACGCGATCGTCCGCCGCTCCAAAGGCCATTCGCAGTCAGTCATCACGACCGGCAACCTGACCGTCAACCTGGACGCCAAGACCGTCGAAGTCGCGGGAAGCCGCGTTCACCTGACCGGCAAGGAGTACCAGATGCTGGAGCTTCTTTCGCTCCGCAAGGGTACGACGCTGACCAAGGAAATGTTCCTTAACCATCTATACGGCGGCATGGACGAGCCCGAACTCAAGATCATCGACGTCTTCATCTGCAAACTCAGGAAAAAGCTCGCGGCGGCGACCGAGGGCGATCATTACATCGAAACCGTCTGGGGCCGCGGTTATGTGCTGCGCGACCCGGCCGAAGAAAAAGCCGCTTAAGATCCTCGCAGCCTTAACCGGGCGTGAACGCCCCCGCGACGCGGGGGCGTTTGCTTTGAAGCCGCCGGAAAAATTCATCAGACGTTTAGCGCCGCGTGTTCTTCATATTCCCCGACGTTCGATGCGGATACGGACGATCTTGAGGGGACCAAAATGGCGAGCCCGTTAAAAAACGCGGCGGCGTTTCGCCGCGACGAGCGCGGCAACATCGCGATCATGTTCGGGCTGCTCTTGTTCGTAATCTTGGCGGCGGCCGGCGCGGCGATCGACTTCCTGCGCATCGACCGGGCCAAAACCGCGCTGGCGGAGGCCGGCGACGCCGCCTTGATCGCGGCGGCCCGATACAAGGGCGCGCATTCCGACGCCTCCGACGACGACATCACCGAAATCGCGGAGAAGCTCTTCCGAGCTGAGATGCGGAATGCGACGGAAGTCAAGATCAGCAGCTTCAGCATCGCGTTCAGCAGCGCGGCTCAGAGTTTCCGCCTCAATGTCGATGCTGACCTTGATCTCCTCATCATGGGCGTATTCGGATATGGCATAGAGGACCTCGACACCGTCGCCGAAGCCAAGCTGGGCGAGCCGCCCTATATCGAGCTTGCGATGGCGCTCGACGTGACGGGTTCGATGAACTCGAACGGCAAGTTGTCGACGCTGAAAGGGGCGGCGAACGACCTGATCGACGAACTGTTGAGCTACGAGGCGGCGACGTCGAAAATCGGCATCGTCCCTTTCGCGCAATATGTGAACGTCGGAACTGCGAACGGCGCCGAGCCCTGGCTCGACAATCCGGGCCCCGGCTGGTCAGGCTGCGTCGGGTCGAGAGCCTATCCCAACAATGTGCAGGATGATGAGTACGACGTGGTCAAGGCGCCCGGGCTGATCGGCGTCGCCTGCCCCGGAGGGCTTACGCAGCTGACGGATGACGCCGACCTGTTGAAACAGGAGATAAATGACCTCGCGGCCAGCGGATGGACCTATATTCCGTCAGGCGTGATGTGGGCCTGGAGCGTATTGAGTCCGCAAGAGCCATTCACCGACGGCGTCGCGTATGAAAGCCTCGAGAGCGTCAACGGCACGAAGGCGCTGATGATCATGACCGACGGCGACAACACGCGCGCCCCGGATTATCCGACGCACGATAGCACCAGCAAGACGCTGGCGAATGCGCTGACGACTGAAATCTGCACGAATATCAAGGCCGAAAAAATCATTGTCTACGCCGTCGCGTTCGAAGTCACAGACACGACGATCAAGGA
>DNZB01000340.1:0-3285 GCA_003506635.1 Parvularcula sp. | reverse complement strand
TCGATCGCGGCGAGCCTGCGCAACATCAGCCTGTCGAAATAGCGCGCGCGACTTCTTCCGAAAGGATCTCGCGGGCGCGGTCCGGCGCCGGGAAGTCTTCGTCGATCCAGCGCGCTTCGGCGGCGCTGAGAACGGCGGCGACGCGCGGCCCTTCCGCGACGCCGCCGGCGATCACGTCGTTTCCGGAGAATGGCAAGGGCGGCGGCGTGAATTTTGCGGCGATCGTCGCGTGGCCGCCGAAAGCGCCACGCCCCGGCGCGCGCGCGCGCGCGAGAAGCAACGCATCCTCAAAACCGTCGGCGCCGAAGCGGTAGACCAGCGCCCTGATCGCCTGATCCGGCATTGTTTCGCTGATCGCCGGCGCGCGCTCGACGGCGCGCCGGCGGCGCCGTCCGTCAGCGTTCGAAAGACGCAGGCGCGCATCAATGCCCTCGCCCCTCTCGCCCCAGAGCGCGGCAAGACCCAAAGGCGCCGGCGCCGCAGGCGCAATTTCCTTCAGCCTCGCCAGGGTTCCGATCTCGGGCGCCGCCGGCCATATCTCGGCGAGGATCGCGGCTTCGTTCATCGCCGACAGGGCGCGCGCCGCTGAATCGAGAGCAAGGATCTTCGTCAGTTCGTCGCCGATGCGCTCGGCGGACAGCCGCATGATCCCGGACCTCAGCGCCGAGCAGGCGGCGAGCCCGTCAGCATCAATAGTTTTCGCATAGCGCGCCGAGAACCGGAAGAACCGGAGGATGCGCAAATAATCTTCGCGAATGCGGTCAACCGCCGCGCCGATGAAGCGCACGCGCGCCCGGGCAAGGTCCGCCGCGCCGCCCACAGGGTCGAAGATCTTGAGGTCGGGCGTCACGTAAAGCGCATTGATTGTGAAGTCGCGGCGGCGCGCATCCGACGCCCAGTCCTTGGTGAAGGCGACAGTCGCGCGCCGCCCGTCCGTCATCACGTCGGCGCGAAGCGTCGTCACTTCTATGGGGAAATGTTCGGCGATCGCCGTCACCGTGCCGTGGTCAATTCCGGTCGGCGCAGCGCCGAGGCCCGCCGCCAGCAGCGCCTCGATCACTTGCGGCGGCGTCAGCGTCGTTGCGAGGTCGATGTCCTTCGGCGCCCGATCGAGGAGACTGTCGCGCACGCAGCCGCCGACGAATCGAACTGCGTTCGCCTCCAAAACCGTCAGTGCACGGACAATTTTTTGAACGCGGGGGTCGTGAAGCCAATGAAAGCGCGCCTGGGCTTCTGGCGGCAATGGCTTGAGCGTTTCGCTCACTTCTGGACGCCGCCGCTGTCCGGCTGCAAGATCTCCGCGAGCGAGCGCAGGATTCCTGCGGTCAGACCCCAGATGTGAAAGCGCCCATAGGGTGCGGCGAACATCTTATATCTCACGCCCAGATGCTCGCGCTCCTCTGTCTTATGATTGCGAAGGTCGGCGAACCAGTCGAGCGGCGCCTCGAAAATCTCGGCTACTTCACGCGGGTCGGGCCTGATCGGCGCCGCAGCATCGACGACGCCGACGATCGGCGTCACTTCGAAACCGAGCCCGCCATGGTGGACGCCGAGCGCGCCGACGACATCGACCGCCGCGCGCGGAATGCCGACTTCTTCTTCCGTTTCGCGCAGAGCGGTCGCCACGCGGTCGGCGTCGCCGGGATCGACGCGGCCGCCCGGAAAGCTGATCTGCCCGGCATGTGACGCAAGATCGCTTGAGCGCACCGTCAACAACACGGTCGGGCCCTCCCTGCGATCGATGATCGGGATAAGGACCGCAGCATCCTGCCGCTTCGTCGTCCAGCGATTCTCAAAGCGAGCGTCGGCGGCAAGATGCGGGTTGATCTCGCTGAATAGCGCGCGCACGCGCTGCGCGTCGGCGCGGGATAGATTTTCGCCGATGCGCCGGCGCCAGTCCGCTGTCACGATCCGTTGCCCCGCACGCAGCATTCGTTCGAACCCGTTTCAGCCGGCGAGCTCACGCTCGGCGCCAAAGACGAAAAACTCCCCAGCCGAAGCGGCGCCGAATACGCGCTCGCCGCCGATCTCGCGCGTTTCGCCGAGCGCGACAAGGTCGTAATAGACTGCACGCGCGATCAGCGCGTCGAGCCCGGCGCGCACATGAATATAGGGCGCACGCGCCCCCTCCGCGCCGCGTAGAACGATCCCGTGCGCCCCGTCCGCCGTCACTTCGTCCCCGACATTGGTGGTGAAGACGAGACGCCGGCCTTCCGTCGACGCCTCTTGCCGCAACAGCACGGCGAGGAACGGCGCGTCCTCGACAGTGATCCCCAGCTTTTCAGAAGGCGTCACCAGGAAATAGCGCTCGCCCTCTCTCCGCAGCACCGTTGAGAGCAGCCGGACAAGCGGCGCGCGCCCGATCGGAGTTCCCTCATGCACCCAGACGCCGTCACGGCGGATGACGAGATCAAGCTCGCCGCAATAGGGGGGCGACCATTGCTCGACCGGCGGCAACGCCCGCTTCGGGTCGCCGGAAAGCTGCGCCGCGTACCGCATGAGGCCGGTCATAAATGCAAAGGCCGGCGCCTTGTCGGCGCCGGCCCCTCCGAACCGTCTGTCAGCGGTCTAGCCGCCGCATGTCACGCAGCGGGCGTAGATCGCGCCAGGATCGTTGAACTCGTTGAAGAAACGCGCCTTCTTTTCGACAGCGCCGATCACCTTTCGGACGACCGATGTCGTCTCCCGCGCATCGTCCCTTTCAACGCCTGCCAGGGCCATAGCGCGCGCCGCCGCCGTGCCGAACCACATTTCGAACGGCGAGACCGTTTCGCGGATTTCAACGCGGTCGTATTCTTCAAGGTTCGCACGCCTTGCAGCCGCGGCGACAGCCTCGTCGATATCGCCAAGATTGTCGACGAGCTTCAGCCCCACGGCCTGCTCGCCGATCCAGACGCGGCCTTGACCAACCGAGTCGACGTAAGCGGCGTCAAGCTTGCGGCCTTCAGCGACGACGCCAAGGAAGTCGCGATATCCAGCCTCGACGCTTTGCTGGAAGATGTCGGCGACATTTTCTTCAAGCGGACCGACGCCGGCGGCGTAGATCGAAGACAGGGCTGTCGTGCCGACGCCGTCGACATTAATGCCCCAATGTTCCGCTGCGCGCTCGAACGTGGGGAAGAATGCGAAGATGCCGATCGAGCCGGTCACCGTCGTCGGCGAGGCCCAGATTTCATCGCCGGGCGACGCAATCCAGTAGCCGCCCGACGCCGCGAGGGACCCCATCGACACGACGACCGGCTTGCCCGCGGCCTTGAGCTCCAGAACGCCGTCACGAATGATTTC
>DNZB01000153.1:6145-6534 GCA_003506635.1 Parvularcula sp. | reverse complement strand
GTGACCCCGAACGCCCGCAACTTGTTCGCGTCAAGCCAGATGCGGATTTCGCGCAGACGGCCGCCGACGATCGAGACGGAGCCGACGCCCGGAAGCCGCTGCAGCGCCTCTTTGACGACCTCATCCGCGTAAGTTGACAAATCGCCGATCGCGTCGTTCGAGGCGATCATGACGGACATGATCGGCGCAGCGTCCGGATCGACCTTTTCGATGACAGGCGGATCGATTTCCGTCGGCAGATCGCGGAGAGCGATATTCACCTTGTCGCGAACATCCTGCGCCTTGACGTCGACGTTTTCCTCGAGTTCGAACTCAACGAAGACCTGAGACAGGCCGTCGGCGCTCGTCGAGCGCAGCTGCTTAATCCCGGAAATGGTGTTGACGTTCTC
>DNZB01000153.1:4068-5724 GCA_003506635.1 Parvularcula sp. | reverse complement strand
ATCATCACGGCGAGCACCGGCCGCTTGATCGAAAGATCGACAAGCCACATCAGGCGGACTCGGTCATGACGGGATCGCCGGCGGCGATCGGCTCGCCGTTCGGCACGATGACATCGTCGTCGGCGTCAAGACCCTCTATGACGGCGATCGTTCCGTCTGGTTGTTCGTTAATGACGACGCGGACTTTTTCGGCGCGACCGTTCTTCGGCGTCAGGACATAGGCGCCGGTGTCATCCGTCAGCGCTGCGCTTGCCGGAATCGTCACCACTTCTGATTCAACGGAAACAATTTCGACGCGCGCGAACTGACCGGACTTCAGGGCGTAGTCCGAATTATCGATGGGCAGCCGCAATTCGACCGTTCTTGCGGCGGCGTCGAGCTTGTCGTTCAGGACTAAGATATAGGATTCGCGCGGCTCGGGCTGCGTTTCGACATAAACGAGCGCCTTCTGGCCGAGCTTCAGCGCGCCGAGGTGCTGTTCCGGGGCGAAGACGACCGCGACAACAATATGGTTTTCCTGGATTTGCAGCACTGAAGACTCGGCGCCGCCGCGAAAGACATTGGTAAGATAAACGCCTTCGTCATTGAAGCGTTGCGTAATGACGCCGTCATAGGGCGCTTTGACGGTCGTATCCTCAAGATTTGTGCGCGCTGTTTTGCGCTCGGCTTCCCGCTTTTCGGTCTCTGCCGCGGCGACGTCCAACGCTGTTCGCGCGTCGTCTACGCGCGACTGCGCGGCGTAGCCATCTTCTTTCAGCCTCAGGATCCGGTCATAGGCGACCCGGGCGTTGCGTAAATTCGCCTTTGCAAGCGCGAGATTCGCCGCCGCTTCTTCAGCTTCTCTTTCATAGAGCGACGGCCGCGTCCTGAAGAGGGGATCGCCTTTTTTGACGCGATCGCCGACATTGACGAAAATTTTTTCAACGACGCCCTCGACGAGCGGGCCGATATTGCTGGTTTGCTTGGAGCCGATCGAACCCGTCGCGACGATCGTCTGGCGAATAACTGCGGGTTTCGGCTTTTCGATCGAAACGAGTTTCGTTGCGGGAGCGGAAGCCTCGGACACAGTTGCATCTGTGACCGCCCGTTTTCCAGTCTCGCCCCCGGCGCCGCAGCCGGCAAGACAGGCCGAAGCCGCCACGATTGCAGCGCCCGCCCGCAGCAGATCATCGAAATGCATCGTCAACACCGCATGTACGCAAAGACCATTTCTTCCACGGCGCAGGCATCTTGCCATACTGGGCTTTAATATGCTAGTATATAGAAATCATGGTCAGAAAGTAAACGGCCAATGGGCGGGACCAACGATCATCTCGATCGAAATCCGGGTTATCTCGTCAACGACGTCGCCCGGCTGCTGCGGCGCGAATTCGACAGGCGCGTGAAACATGTCGGCCTCACCCGATCGCAGTGGTTCGTGCTGGCGCATCTTTATCGCAATGACGGACGAACCCAGCGGGCGCTGGCCGATGAACTCGACATGGAAGCGGCCCCCTTGGGACGCCTTATCGATCGTCTCGAGGAAAGCGGCTGGGTGCGCCGTGCGCCGGCCCCAGGGGACCGTCGCGCGAATCTGGTCCACCTCACTGACAAGATCATTCCCAAAATCGAGGATCTCCGGGCCGCAGCAGAACTTCTTTACAAGGACGCTTTCAA
>DNZB01000153.1:0-3726 GCA_003506635.1 Parvularcula sp. | reverse complement strand
CGGGATCAGTCGGAGAATCCGAAGACTCTTCTGCCGTCGTTGATCCCTTGCACCGCGTCCGCCGCAAAGCGGCCAGGAAAGAAGGATGACGGCGCGCATGAGGCAACATCAAATGTCGCCTGGAAATCACGGCGACTCGCCGCCTTTGGCGGATCTGGTGAGGTCGTATCTGTTCGGGGATCATCCGTTATTTGCAAGCTTGCAGATGGAGCCGAGCAAGGTCGCCGCCGACGAGGTCTCTATTTTCGCGACAATACCGGCCTGTTTTTCGCACCAGCGCGACGATGCTTTTGCGCATCCCGGCGCTTACACGATTATTCTCGACACGGTGTTCGGCTTGGCTGTGTTTGCTAGGATTGAGCACCCAAAATCCATCGCCACCATCAATCTGAAGACTGAATATCTTCGCCCGATCGAGGTCGGCTCAAGAGTCATCTGCACTGCAGAGTGCCATTTTATCAACGGAAGTATCGCCCGAACGCGCGGGGAAATTTTCGACTATGACGGCAGACCGCTCGCCAGCGCGACCGGCGCCTTCATGATCGGCAGCGGCGGACCGGACTTTGTCCGGCTTGCGGAAGGGTCGCATCCGTGACGAGGCTGATGAACTCACCGCTCCTGGATTGGCTTTCCTTCAATGTCTCCGAAAGCGAGGCGGGTCCCATTTATTCCATCACGCCGGGCGAGGCTCATATCGGCAATCCGCTGATCAAGGCGCTGCATGGCGGCATCGTCTCGACATTTCTGGAGCTCGCCGCGCTCGACGAAATGCGTCGCGCGCTCGGCCCGGATCAGCAAGGCGAAGCGATCAACATCAACGTCGATTATCTGAAATCGGTCAAACTGTCGCCGCTGTTCGCCAGAGCGAGCATCGCGAAAGCTGGCCGCCGCCTTGTCTTTGTGGATTGCCATGCTTGGCAGGACGACGAGGACTCCACGGTTGCGAAGGCGACAGTTTCGTTCCTGAACAACAATGGCGCCGCAGCCTCCCTTGCGAGCGCCCAACTGGCCCCCTGGAGCGTAATTTCTCCGGGGGGCAATTCTTTGACATGAGCGAATGACAATTGAGGTCTTCTGATGAGGGGTTGAACGGAACGCGGCTGATCTTCCCTGAAACTGATCAGGCGCCAGGCGAGCCTGCCGGTGGAACCCCTACCGGCGGCTCGCCGCTCACTCGAGCTAGGGGTTATCTGAAAAATGTAAGAACGGCGTAGGGCCGGAAGCGTCAACATAAAGGAAGGGGACGGAAATGAGACTATCAGGGAAAAGCGGCAAATCATCAATGATTGTCAGCCGCCTATTGGGCGGAGCCGCAATCGGCGTGCTTTCAGTAACGGCGCCGGGTTATGCGCAGACCGACGAGATCGTCGTCACCGCTACGAAGCGGGAACAGACGCTGCAGGAAGTGCCGATCGCGGTCAGCGTCGTCGATGACCGCTCCATCGAACAGTCGAACGTGCAGGACCTTTTCGACCTGCAGACGATGGTGCCGAGCTTGCGCATCAGTCAGCTGCAAAACTCGTCTCAGACGAACTTCATCATTCGCGGCTTCGGCAACGGCGCCAATAACCCGGGCATTGAGAGTTCGGTCGGCGTCTTCATCGACGGCGTTTACCGCTCTCGATCTGCCGCAGCGATCCTCGACCTGCCGGTGCTTGAGCGCGTTGAAATCCTGCGCGGCCCGCAGTCGACGCTGTTCGGCAAGAACGTGTCGGCGGGCGCGATCTCGATCACCACGAAGAGACCGGAATTCGAATGGGGCGGCCTCGCCGAGGCGAGCTATGGTAACTTTGACGAAGTCATCTTCCGCGGATCGCTAACCGGGCCGATCTCCGACAAGCTCGCGATCCGTTTGTCCGGCAGCACCAACAACCGCGAAGGCTACTATACGAACGTCATTGACGGCACTGACATCAATGAACGCGACCGTTGGGCGTTCCGGGCCGATCTCCTGTTCGAGCCGACCGACAGCGTCACGTTCCGCATCATCGGGGACTACAACAAGATCGACGAAGTCTGTTGCGGCGCAGTTCAATTGCTGAACAGCCCGGCGACGGCGTTCGCGATCGGCGGGCCGCCGCCCACATTTCTCGGCCGCACGATCGATCCCGCCGGCGACCAGGATTTCTCGGTCGCCTTCGACGCGCAAGTGCGCAACGAGCTGACGGGCAAGGGGATCTCAGGCCAGATGGACTGGGATTTCGGCGGCGCGCAGCTGACCTCGATCACCGCTTATCGCGAACAGAGCGATACCTCGGAAACCGACGCCGATTTCAGCGGCGCGGCGATCATCACCAACCCGCAGGCGCGCGACTTCGAAACGTTCACGCAGGAAATCAGGCTCGCCTCGACCGGCTCTAACACGATCGACTGGCTGATCGGCGGCTTTTACTTCGACGAGAACGTGTCCTCGTCGCGCGACGTGATTTTCGGACCGGACGCCCGCGGATACACAGACGGCCTGACGACGCTGCTCGGCCAGCCGGGCGCGCTTGGGACCTTCGAAGCAGCCCTGTCGTTGCCGGCCGGCACTTTCTTCGCGCCCGGCACGGGGGTTTTCGGCGACTATCAAATGGACAACGTGTCCTTCTCGATTTTCGGCCAGCTTGATTTCAAGGTGACCGAGCGCCTCACGCTTTCAGGCGGCGTCGCCTATCTCGACGACAAGAAGGAAGTCGTCGGCACCAGCCTTCTGACCGACGCGCTTTCGAACATCAACCTCGTTCAGGTCGGTTTTGCCGGCGCGTTCCAGACGATAACCGGATTGCCGCCGACGCCCGCGAACATCGGGGCAAACCCCGCCGCCGCGGCGGCGGCGACGGCGATCTCGACGACGCCTTGCTCGGCCATGAACCCGCCGCCGGCCTGCAATTCGGCGCTCGCCTTTGCGCCGCTGCAGTTTTTCGATCCGCAGGTCAATTTCCCGAACGCCAGCGAAGACGGCGTTTTCAAAGGGGACAAAGTCACCTACACGCTGCGCGCCGCCTATGACGTCAGCGACTGGCTGAACGCCTATTTCACCTATTCGAAGGGCTGGAAAGCCTCGGCCGTCAACCTGTCATCCGATGGTTCGCCGCCCGACCCGGTCACCGGCCTTGGCCGCGCGGCGGGCCCGGAAGACGTCACGCTTTATGAAGTCGGCTTCAAGGCGAAGTTCGACCAAGGCTATATCAACGTCGCGGTGTTCGATCAGACGATCGAAGGTTTCCAGTCGAATATCTTCATCGGCACCGGCTTCGTGCTCGCCAACGCCGGCGAGCAATCGGTCCGCGGCTTCGAGGTCGAATCGCTCTGGCAACCGGCCGAACCGCTCGTTGCGACATTCGGACTTACCTATCTCGACCCAGAGTATGACTCATTCCCGAACGCGCCCTGCGCGTCATTCGTCGGGGTTGCGCCGGCTGCCTGCGTGGGCGGTGCGCCGACGTTTGACGCGTCGGGTCTCCGTCCAGCGGGCATCTCGAAATGGTCGATCGCAACGTCGCTGACCTACACCCAGCCGATCAGCGACACGCTCGAAATGTATCTTCGCGGCGAATTCGACTTCCAGTCAGACGTCCAGACGGTCGAGAACGTTCCCGCCGCGGTGTCGTCGCGCCAGGTGGAAAACCTCAACGTGTCGGTCGGATTCAACTGGGAGAACGGCTTTGAGATCCAAGGCTGGATGCGCAACGCCCTCGATGACCAATATCTCATCCAGGCGTTCCCGACGACCGCGCAGCAAGG
>DNZB01000069.1:10590-10785 GCA_003506635.1 Parvularcula sp. | reverse complement strand
GGACCTTCTCCGCTGGCCGCGCGTGCGAATAACCAAGGCTCGCTGAATTTTATTCAGACGAGACTGCGGCGACCCCGCGTCAGCGCGATCTTGCCGATTGCGCGAACGCAAAGGTCAGGTCTTGCAGGTTTTTGAAAAAACCCCGGGCCCCGGCGGGAGGGGTTTCGGCCTTGAAAAAAAGGCGCCTAAAAGCCG
>DNZB01000069.1:8747-10316 GCA_003506635.1 Parvularcula sp. | reverse complement strand
GGATAGTCCGTATTTTGCGGCTGCACCCCGCATAAAGGGCCGAAAATTCGCGCAGCGCACGGCGCCAAAAGGCGCCTTTTCAGGGCGCGGGCCGGCGTCAGGCAGCCGCGCCTGTAATGACGCGGTTGCGGCCGCCGGTCTTGGCGACGTAGAGCGCCTCGTCAGCGCGTTTGATGAGCTTTTGCGCGCTGTCGTCCTTCGGGCCGTCTTCGGTCGAGGAAATTCCGATCGACACCGTAACCGCGACCTCCTCGCGGCCGCCGTTGATCGACACTTTCTGCTGCGAGATCTCGTTGCGAAGGCGTTCGGCGACGACGCCGGCGAAAGTCATGTCGGTGTCCGGCATGGCGACGAGGAACTCTTCCCCGCCATATCGGCAGGCGAGATCGATGCCGCGCACCGAATTCTTGATGCGCTCGGAAATCTCCTGAATGACCTTGTCGCCGATGTCGTGGCCGTGCGTATCGTTGATGCGTTTGAAATGGTCGATGTCGAGGATCATCAGCGCAAGCTGGCGCCCGGTCCAGAACGCGCGATCGAACATCGCGGAAAGATGGCTCGCGAGATAGCGGCGGTTGTAAAGGCCGGTCAGCTGGTCGGTGACCGCCATTTCAAGACTCGCCTCGAATGTCGAGCGGAGACGATCAATATAGCGCTTGCGGCGAAGTTGCGTCGTCACGCGCGCGGTCAGCTCATTGTGGTCGACCGGGCGCGAGAGGTAATCGGTAACGCCGATGTCGAGCGCGCGGACGAGCTTTCTCGTGTCGCCCTGGCGCACGATCGCCAACAGCGGCGTCAGGCGCGTTTCCTCGAATGTGCGGATCGAAGAGCACAGACGCAGCGGGTCCGCCGCCTCGATGGACATGTTGACGATGACGAGATCGAAATCGCCGGATTTCGCCCGCGCCAGCGCGACTTCGGCGTCCGTTTCGACGGAGACCTCGTAAGCCTCGCCGAGAAGCGTCTTGATGCGGTCGGCCTGGTCGGCCTGATCGTCGATAAGGAAAAGGCGCGGCTTCGGCGCGTCGTCTTCCTCGATGTCGATGTCCGCGACGACGCCAAGATTTTTGCCGGTCGCATAGCGCATGCGCAGTTCGTCGGTCATCATCTTGAGGCGCGTCAGGCTTCTGACGCGCGCGAAAAGCGCCACGTCCTCGACGGGCTTCGTCAGAAAATCGTCAGCGCCGGCCTTGAGCCCGGCGACGCGGTCCTGCTGCTGGTCGAGCGCCGTCACCATGACGATCGGGATATGCGCCGTCTCCGGCGTCGTCTTCATGATGCGGCAGGCTTCGAACCCGTCCATGCCGGGCATCATCACGTCAAGAAGGACGATGTCGGGCTGGTCCTTCCTGGCGCGCTCGATCGCCTCGCGGCCGGAAAACGCGCCGATGACGTCGAAATACTCCGCGCGGAGCTTCGCCTCGAGCAGTTTGACGTTAGGTTCGAGGTCGTCGACGACCAGTACGCGCGCCGTCATGAGGCTCCGCCGAATGCCGAAAAGGTTCGGATTTGAGGCTAATCCAAATACCTTTTCACTTTCTCAAGAAAGCCGGCGACCGAAATCGGCTT
>DNZB01000069.1:6610-8415 GCA_003506635.1 Parvularcula sp. | reverse complement strand
GTGACGGCGATGACGGGAATGTCGGCAAGGCCGGGGTCGTCAAGAATTTCCTTCGTGACCTGAAGGCCCGAAATTTCAGGCAGCTGAATATCCATCAAAATGAGATCAGGACGGCGACGGCGCGCCGCCGCGAGCGCCTCAGGACCCGTCCGCGCCTGTATGACGGCGTAGCCATGCGCCTCAAGGAGGTCGTTGAACAGCTTCATGTTCAACTCATTGTCCTCGACGACGAGAACGGTTTTCGCGGTCATCGCCGGTCTCTTGGTCTCCATGGCCGCCATCGTCAGCATGTGAATTTCCGCACCGCCTGCAAGGTAACCGATGTCGCTAATATCGCAGGGAAGGTGTTAATCGATTGTTTATCGCCCCGGCCGCCGAGCACGCGCCGGAGCGACGGGAGCAAGGGTTTTGGCCGAAAAGAGGGTTAATTCCGCCTTGTGCCGGGACTGCGGCGCGCGATTCGCGGCGGCGGGCCCCGCCCCTTGCCCCAGCTGCGGCGCCCGGCGAATCATCGCCCATGCAGAGCTATTCACCCTGAAGATCGCCCACCTTGATTGCGACGCATTTTACGCCGCGGTCGAAAAACGCGACGACCCAACGCTCGCCGACCGGCCCGTCATCGTCGGCGGCGGCGTGCGCGGCGTCGTGACGACCGCCTGCTATATCGCGCGCACCTACGGCGTCAGGTCTGCGATGCCGATGTTCAAGGCGCTCAAAGCCTGCCCGGAGGCTGTCGTCGTCAAACCCGATTTCGCCAAATACGCCGAGGCGGCCCGCGCTGTGCGCGCAGCGATGGAGCGCGCGACCCCTCTTGTCGAACCTGTGTCGATCGACGAAGCCTTTCTCGATCTCACCGGCACCGAGCGGGTGCACGGCCGGTCGCCGGCGGAAACCTTGCTGGCGCTTCAGCGAGAAATCAAGGCCGGCGTCGGCGTCACGGTGTCGATCGGGTTGAGCGCCAACAAGTTCCTGGCCAAAATCGCCTCTGATCTCGACAAGCCGGAAGGTTACTCCGTAATCGGACTATCCGACGCGGCGGCGCGTCTCGCGCCGATGCCGGTGACGGCCATACCGGGCGTCGGCCCGGTCTTCGCAAGGACGCTCGCAGCGGACGGCTTTCGCGTCATCGCCGACCTGCAGCGCGCCGACGCCGCCGCCTTGCGCGCGCATTACGGCGACATGGGCGCGCGTCTCGCTGCGCTTTCGCACGGACGCGACAATCGCCCGGTGTCGAACGACCGCGAAACCAAAAGCATATCGGCCGAGACGACGTTCAACGCCGACATTTCCGATCGCGCCGAGCTTGAATCGATCCTGTGGGCGCTATGCGAACGCGCCAGCGAACGCATGAAGGCCAAGGGGTTTCTCGGGGGCGCGGCGGCGCTGAAGCTCAAGACCGCGGACTTTGACGTGATCACGCGAAGCCGCCGCTTGCCGCAGCCGTCCAGTCTCGCCCGCACGCTATTCGACGCGACGCAGCCCCTGCTCGCCGCGGCGCCGCGGGTTCCCTACCGCCTTATCGGCGCTGGCTATATTGACCTCTTCATGGGCGAGGCTGCGCCGCAAGGCTCGCTCTTCGACGAAGAGGATGCCCGCCGTCGACGCGAGGAAGCAGCGGTCGACGCCATAAGAGAAAAATTCGGACCGAACGCAATTGCATTCGGTCGGTCGCATAAGGCATTAAAGACGAAGCGCGGCGAACGGAAGGACAAGGCGGCGAGCGATGAGTCAGATTGAGCAGCGACTGAAGAAACTCGGCATCTTGTTGCCCGCGCCGAACGCGCCGGTCGCCAATTACGTTCCCT
>DNZB01000069.1:6144-6273 GCA_003506635.1 Parvularcula sp. | reverse complement strand
CGGCACGCTGACGCTCGACGAAGGCGTCGCCGCCGCGCGGCTTTGCGCCGTCAATCTCATCGCGCAAATGAACACGGCGCTTCAGGGCGATCTCGACCGCGTGCGGCGCATCGTGAAGCTCGGCGGTTT
>DNZB01000069.1:0-5777 GCA_003506635.1 Parvularcula sp. | reverse complement strand
GCGCGCGCCGCCGTCGGCGCGCCAAGCCTGCCGATGGGCGCCGCGGTCGAGGTCGACGCGGTCGTTGAGGTCGCCTGATGAGCGGCGACGGCGCGGAAGGCGGTGACGTCGTCAAGACCGCGCCGTCAATTTCAGAAATTCCGGCGGCGGAATGGGACCGGCTCGCCGCGCCTGATCCTGCCGCTGCAAACCCGTTCCTGAAGCATGCGTTTCTGTCGGCGCTTGAGCGTTCCGGTTCGGTCGGCGCCGGAACCGGCTGGACGCCGTTTCATCTGACGGTCCGACGCGGCGGCGCGCTTATAGCGGCGGCGCCTGCATATCTCAAAGATCATTCCTACGGCGAATACGTCTTTGACCATGGCTGGGCGGACGCTTATGCGCGCGCCGGCGGGCGCTATTTTCCAAAGCTTCTTTGCGCTGCGCCGTTCACGCCCGCGCCCGGGCCGCGCCTTCTCGGCGCCGATGATGAAGCGCGCGCAATTCTTGCGCGGTCGCTGATTGCGGCAGCGGAGCAATTGCGCCTCTCGTCCGCACATGTTCTCTTTACGGAAGAAGACGACGCGCTTCTCAAGGCCGGCTTTCTTTCCCGCCTCGGCGTCCAATTTCATTGGCGCAACCGCGGCTACCGGACTTACGACGAATTTCTTGTGACGCTCCAGTCTCGAAAGCGCAAAGCGCTGCGTCGCGAGCGGAGGGAGGCGGCGGAGGGACTCTCCTTCCGGCGCGTCACCGGCGCTGAAATTAGGGAGAGCGACTGGGATGTTTTCTGGCGTTTTTATCAAGACACCGGATCGCGGAAGTGGGGGCGTCCTTACCTGACCCGGATCTTTTTCTCGATGCTCGGCGAGGCGATGCGTGACGACATCCTGCTCGTTTTTGCAGAGAGCGGCGGGCGCGCGATCGCCGGCGCGCTCAATCTCATCGGCGGCGACGCGCTTTACGGGCGTTATTGGGGCCGCATCGAGGAACGGCCGTTTCTCCATTTCGAAGTCTGCTATCATCAGGCGATCGACTTCGCGATCGAGCGGGGGCTGTCGCGGGTCGAGGCCGGCGCCCAGGGCGAGCACAAGCTGGCGCGCGGCTATGAGCCGACCCTGACCCGGTCCGCCCATTGGATCGCCGACAGGGGCTTCCGGGACGCTGTCGCGAGGTATCTCGAGGCCGAACGGCGGCAGGTCGACGCCGAATGCATCGCGTTATGGGCCGAAACGCCCTATCATCGCGGCGAAGCGGCGCAGCATTGATTTCGCCCTTGAACAGCGATCAAGCTTCGCCCATTTCGCGCCCGCGCTTTTGAGGTTGCCGTTTTATGCGTTTGCCGTTCAGATTCGCTTGGCTTTTCGCAAGTGTCGCGCTCGCCGCCTGCGTCGAGGCGGAGCCCCCGGCCGCTCCCGCCGCAAAGGACAGCCTCCGCGCGCTCGATCGCGCTTACGCCGAGGCCTGGCTTGCTTCTTCTCCCGATGATCAGGAGCGGGCGGTGCTTGCGCTCTTTGACCGTGACGCCGTCATCATACCCGACGGCGCCGCCGGGCCGGAGAAAGGCATTTCGAGCCTGCGCCGCTACTGGTTCCCCGACGACGCGCCTTCGACGACCGTGACGCACTTCGATCGCGAAATTGATGCGATCGACGTCGAAGGCGATCTCGGCGTCGTCAGCGGGCGCTATGTCTTGAGCTTCAACTATGACGGGCGGGACCTGACGCAAAAGGGAAACTACGTTCTGGTTGCGCGTTACTCAGGCGGCGCCTGGAAAATCCAGCGCATGATCTGGAACGACGCGCCGCTGACCGACGTTTAGGGAGACGCCTGACATGAGTCTCGACGCCGCTTACGACCGCGAAAACATCTTCGCGAAGATTCTGCGCGGCGAGCTGCCGGCTGTGAAGGTGTTTGAAGACGGCGAGGCGCTCGCCTTCATGGACATTTTTCCGCAAAGCCGAGGGCATCTCCTGGTCATTCCCAAGCGCTCGACGGCCGTCAATTTGCTTGATGAAGACGACGCAATCCTCGGGACGCTGATCCTCCGGGCGCAGTCAATCGCGCGCGCCGTCGTGAAGGCGCTCCATCCTGACGGCGTGCGCGTGGCGCAGTTCAACGGCGCGGCCGCCGGACAGACAGTGTTTCATCTGCATTTTCACATTATCCCTGTCTATTCTGGAACGTCGCTTGCGCCGCACGCCGGGGGCAGAGCCGATCCGGCGGAGCTTGAAGCGCTCGCCGCGAAGATCAGGGCGGCGTTGTCGTGAGAGCGCGGACAGGCGCGGGATTTGTTGCGGCGCTGGCGCTGTCTTTTGCGGCGGCGAACGCTGAATCAGCGCCGGCGAATTATGAATCGGCGTTGAAGGCGGCGCAGGACGCATTCGCCGCCGGAAACTATTCCGCAGCCGCTTTATCCCTTGACGATGCGCAATCGTTTCGCCCCTATTCCTTGTTCCTGACGCGCAACCGTATGCTGGCGCGCTATCTTTCCGGCGACATCGCGGGCGCGCTGGCGATCGCCGAAACGGTCGCGGAGCGCGGATTGTCGCTTGAATTGCCGGCGACCGATGCGTTCGACAAGCTTCGCGCCGAAGCCGCATTCACCGCGGTGCTGAAGTCGTTCGATGAGAACGCCAAACCGAAGGGCGAGGCGTCGATTGTCGTTTCTCTTGCGGAAAGGGAAGTTCTTCCTGAAGCGATCATCAAGGCCGGCGACAGCGTTCTCATCGGCTCCGTTCGCAGCGGCGCGATCTTTGAAATGACGGCCGGATCGCTGAGCGCGGTCGCCGCGCTCGACGGCGGCGTGTTCGATTTCGCTTTGTCGCCTGATGGCGCGCGCCTTTATGCCGTCACCAACAATCAGCTTGCTTATGAGAACGCCGCCGGCCGGCCGGCCGAGGCCGCTTTCGTCACCTTTGACCGCGCGGGGGGCGTCGTAGCGTCGAAAACAGTCGTGAGCGGCGGCGGCGTGCTTCTTGGCGATCTCGAGGCGGACGGCGATGTTCTCTACGCCACAGACAGCCTGACGCCGCGAATTTTCGTTCTTGGCGCGGACGGCGTCGCCGAATCATTGGTGTCGGACCGGCGCTTCGTCAATTTGCAGGGCCTTGCGCTCGACCCGAAACGGCGGCGCCTATACGTCGCCGATTATCTCGCGGGACTCTTCGTCATTGATCTCAACACGAAGGCGGTGACGCAGATCGCCAATCCGAAGGGCGTCCATCTTGGCGGCGTCGACGGGCTCTATCTTTACAAAGGCGATCTCATCGGCGTCCAGAACGGCACGTCGCCGCAACGTATCGTTCGTATCGACCTCGACAGACAGGGCCTCACGGCGCGCGGCCTCACCGTTCTTCAACAGGCGTTGCCCGAATGGAGCGAGCCGACCCATGGTTTCGTTGATGGCGACCGCTTCATCTACATCGCGACGAGCAACTGGCCCGCCTATGACGACGCCGGCAAGCTGCGCGAGGGCGCCGTGCTGCAGCCGCTTCGGCTGATGGCTGTCGATCTCAACTGACGGGAAACACAAATTCCGCGCGCGTTGGCGGCGACCTTCAGTCGAACGTCCGTTCTGCGTAGGGCCCGTCGAGATCGACCCGGCTCAGAAAGAGATGCGCCTTTTGATGTGCGGCTCGACCGGGTTCATGCTGATGCTGGCGAATTCTTCTTCGCCGAAGTTGTCTGCGATGCGGATCTTGTTCGGATCTTCGGCCTTGAAGAAGCGCCGACTTCGATAGGCGAGACCGCGCCGTCCGACCAGCCCGAGCGCCACTTCCGGCGGCGCTGTCCATTTCCCCGCCTTTGGCTCAGCTCTTGTCCCATTCAATGGAAATTCCGCCCCTTCGGCATCACTTCGGCCGGGACGAGGTGGTGGCGCACCTTGCGCGGGTGGCCGCCGGCGCCGCCGTGGGGATGTTTGACTTCGTCGGCGGGCGCGAGCGCTGCATGCAAGGGGCCGCCGGCGAGGCGCGCGAGCAGCGGGCTGAAATCGTGGACCCGCTCGGCGATGACATGGACGATGCCGTGCTCGTTCTGGATCTTGCCGTCGATCGCACAGAGCCGCGCGCCGAGAACTTCGGCGCGGAAACGCTCGAAGGTCGCCGGCCAGACGATGATGTTGGCGATATTCGTTTCGTCCTGCAGGGTCATGAAGATGACGCCGGAGGCCGTATCGGGCCGCTGGCGCACCAACACGAGGCCCGCCGTCCGAACGCGCGCGCCGTCCTTCAGCGCCGCCAGCCGGTCCGCCTCCGTAACGCCGAGCACCGTAAGTTCATCGCGAACGAGCGCGGCAGGATGCGCCTTCAACGACAGGCGCAAGGACCGGTAATCCTCGACGACATGCTCACCAAGCCGCAGCGCCGGAAGATGAACATCAGCCTCACGCGCCGTCATCGCCGCCCGTCCGAACAGCGGCAAATCCTCCTCCCCGCCCACCCGATTGAGCGCGCGCGCCGCCCACAAGGCCTCGCGCCGATCGAGACCGAGCGAGCGGAAGGCGTCAGCCTGAGCCAGCCGTTCGATAGAGGCGGGGCTGAGGCCGCCGCGCAGCCAGACGTCGCGCAGGGAATCAAACCCCTTTCCCCGCGCCGCGACCGCGGCGCGAAGCTCATCCTCTTTCAGACCGTCGACCTGCCGGAAGCCGAGCCGGAGCGCGCGCACCGAGCGTATGTCGCCGCGCATATCGGCGTTACGCTGATGAAGGCGGGGCGCCGCCGGCGCCGCTTCCTCCAGCGTGTTGTCCCAGACCGAGCGATTGATGTCCGGCGGGCGCGTCTCGACGCCGTGTTCGATCGCATCGCGCACGATCTCTCCCGGCGCGTAAAAGCCCATCGGCTGCGCGTTCAAAAGCGCCGCGGCGAAAACGTCCGGGTAATGACATTTGATCCAAGACGAGGCGTAAACGAGGAGAGCAAAGCTCGCCGCGTGGCTCTCAGGAAAGCCGTATTCGCCGAACCCCTCGATCTGGCGGAAGCAGCTTTCCGCAAAATCGGGCGCGTACCCGTTGGCGATCATGCCGTCGATGAATTTCGTTTTCATCTGGCCGATCGTGCCGACGCGCCGGAAGGTCGCCATCGCCCGGCGCAGCTTGTCAGCCTCGGGCGGGGAAAACCCGGCGGCGACGATCGCGATTTGCATCGCCTGCTCCTGAAAAAGCGGCACCCCAAGCGTTCGTTCGAGGACCTCTTCAAGCGCCTTTGAGGGATAGGTCACGGTCTCGAAACCCTGCTTGCGCCTCAGATACGGGTGCACCATGCCGCCCTGAATGGGCCCCGGGCGGACGATCGCGACCTCAATGACAATGTCGTAGAATTTTTCAGGCCGAAGGCGCGGCAGCATCGACATCTGCGCACGGCTCTCAACCTGAAAGACGCCGATCGAATCCGCGCGCTTCAGCATGGCGTAAACGCGCGGGTCTTCCTTCGGCAGCGTGTCGATGGTGAGGGGCGTCAGGTCCGCAAAAACGGCTCCCCGCGACTCATCCTCCCCCCACCCGGGATAAAACCGGTCGATCATTTCGAACGCCTTGCGCAAACAGGTCAGCATGCCGAGGCCGAGGAGGTCGACTTTCAAAATCCTGAGTTCGTCGAGGTCGTCCTTGTTCCATTCGATGACCGTGCGGTCCTCCATCGCGGCGTTCTGCACGGGGACGATTTCGTCGAGCCGGTCCCGCGTGATGACGAAGCCGCCGACATGCTGCGAGAGGTGACGCGGAAAACCGCGCAGTTCCCCCGCGAGTTTGAGGCACATCGCAAGGCGCGGATCAGCGGAATCGAGACCGAGTTTCCTGAGGT
>DNZB01000162.1:16285-16615 GCA_003506635.1 Parvularcula sp. | reverse complement strand
CTTGCACGCTTTCAACGCCGCCGGACGCTTTCGCGGTCCGCTGGCTTGCCTATATAGGTGAGGTCAGGCGCGGGATTGCGCGAACGGACCAGGGGTGGGCGAGAATGGCGGGCTATGTTGAAAAATCGCTGCCGCCGGGCGAACGGATCGTTCACCGGGTGAATTTCAACTGGACGTTCAGCTTTTTCCCCGTCCTCTGGTTCGCCTTCGGATCCGCGCCGGTCGTGATGTACGCGATGCTGCAATTCGGCCAGGGCGTCCCGTTTGAGCAGCTGACCGTCGGCTGGTGGTTCGTGCTGGGGGGATTCCTTACCGGCGCACTCATTCTCA